>DAIDJK010000221.1 GCA_027450225.1 Bryobacterales bacterium
GCGCCAGGGGTACGCTCCGGGCTTGATGGTTGTGAAGCGATAGTTGCCCTCATCGTCAGTGAACGTTCGCCCGGCTCCGGTAAAGTTCGGGTCGAGGGGGGCGGGATGGTTATCGCGTCCGTGCAGATAGCGGCCGGCGGCATTGCACTGCCAGAGTTCCACCATCGTGTTGCGCACGGGGCGCCCGTCTTCATCGAGCACGCGGCCCGCAACCACGATGCGCTCGCCCAGCGGCTCGCCCGCATGCTGGCGGGTGAGGTCGTTATCCGTCTCGCCGATCGGGTTGTGACCAAACATTGGGCCAGTGAGTTCGGACAGCGTGTGGGGAATCTGGATCAGTGGCTTCGAAGGCGCGCGGAGAAGGGTTGAGCCGTAAGCCGAATAAGTTTGTGTGGGTTGCTCAGGGGGGTTCGGGCGCGGATAGATATTCATGAATCGCTCCTGTGCGCTCGCGCGGTTCGCTCGTTCAGTTCACGCAAAACGGCGAGTTCATCGGCGGTAGGCCCAGCGGTTTGCGCGACCGTATCTGCGAAGCGAACAGGCCAGCCGGTGTTCTGCTGGACCTGCTCGCGCGTGACGCCCGGATGCAGGGACGTGACGATGAATTCGCAGGTGTCCTGCTCCGGCTGCAGCATGCAGAGATCAGTGACCACCAGTTGCGGGCCCGCCGTGCGAATACCCAGCTCGCGGCGCTCACGTCCGGTCCGGCCGTGGCCGAGTGTGGTGAGAAAGTCGAGCTTTTCCACGAATGTGCGCGCGCTTTGCTGCATCACAACGAAGGTACGTCCGCACTGCGATGCAATCTCCGTCGCTCCACCCGCACCGGGCAGACGGACTTTCGGCTTCGCGTAATCGCCGATCACAGTGCTGTTCAGGTTACCGTAGCGGTCAATCTGCGCTCCACCCAGGAACCCGAGCGTGATTCGCCCGCCCTGCAGCCAGTACCGGAACATCTCCGGCACAGAGACTGTGGTGAGCGCGGTCTCGCAAAGTTCGCCATCGCCGATGGATAAAGGCAGAATCGCCGGCCTGGTCGCGATAGTGCCCGATTCGTAGATGAGTGTGAGGTCCGGCGCATGAGTGAGTCGCGCCACGTTGCACGCCGCGGAGGGCAGTCCGATGCCGACGAAGCAGACATCGTCATTGCGCAGAGCGCGCGCGGCGGCCACGGTCATCATCTCGGAGGAGGTGTAGCTCACGCGGTCACCTCGAGGCGGAGCCACTCGAGGAAAGACTCGCGGCTCTTCGAGACCTCATCCCATTTGACATAGAACGAATTGTCGCGCGAGTAGTATCCATGGGCGTAGGACGGTCGCGCGCCGCCGGGAACTACCGAGATCGCGGACACGGTCCACTTCGGCAGGATCACCGCGTTCGGACTGCGCGGGCCGAAGTTATCCACCACCTCTTCGACGGTAACCAGAGACCGTTTCGCTGAAAGCACCGCCTCCTTCTGTACCCCGACGATGCCCTCGAGCAGCACGTTGCCTTCGCGATCGGCTCGACGCGCGTGGATCACCGCGACATCGGGTCGAATGGCAGGCACGCATGCGAGGCGCTCACCGGTGAACGGGCAGGTGACGGTGCGGATATTGGGATTCAGCTGCGCGAGATCGACGCCTTCGTAGCCGCGGAAGACGGCGCAGGGCAGGTTCGACGCGCCCGCGGCGTAGGCGTTCGCCATGGCTGCGTGGCTGTGTTCTTCGATCTCGATCGGATTGGGCCAGCCGCGCTCAACCGCGTCGCGCAGACGGTGGAGCGAGCCCACGCCCGGGTTGCCACCCCACGAGAAGATCAGCTTTCGTGCGCAGCCGGCCCCTATCAGCTGGTCGTAGATGAGGTCCGGGGTCATCCGGATCAGGGTCAGGTTGCGGAGGCGCTGGCGGATGATCTCATGGCCCGCGGCGAAGGGGATCAGATGGGTGAAGCCCTCCATGGCGACGGAGTCACCGTCGTGGATGAGATCCGAGACTGCCTCCTCCAGACGAAAAAACAAAGCCATTGTTCGATAAACGGCTACTTGTGCGTTATTCGGCTATTAGATTGCAGCGCCGCCAACTTGTCAAGCTGTGCGATTATCGAACGCAGTGCTGGAAGATGCAAACCCGGACTATGTTCTTTCGCTGGCGCGAGGGCTGCAGGTAATCGAGGCTTTTCACGGGCAGCGCGGCGGTCTCACGGTGTCAGAGATTGCCGAGCGGACGAAGTTGTCGCGCGCCTCCGTGCGGCGCCTGCTGATTACGCTCGAGATGCTTGGATATGCCGAGCGCAGCGGAGGGGCGTTCGAGTTGACCAGCCGAATCCTGCGGCTGGGGTTCTCTTTTGTGACCTCGAATTCGCTCGCGGCTCTGGCGGCGCCGATCCTCGAACAGTTGAGCGCCCGGATTCACGAATCGTGTTCCGTGAGCGTGCTGGAAGGCGAGCAGATTGTATATGTCGCGCGTTCCGCGGCGAAGCGGGTGATGACCGTCGATCTCGGAATCGGAAGCCGGTTGCCCGCCTATTGCACCTCCATGGGCCGGGTGCTCCTGGCGGCGATGGACGCTTTGGAACTGGACCGTTACCTCTCTTCGACAACAATGAGTCCCATGACACCCCGAACGGTGGTGGACCCTCACGAATTACGCGCGGTGCTCCAGTACGTGCGCGCCGAAGGGTACGCCATTGTCGACGAAGAACTGGAACTGGGACTCCGCTCGATAGCCGTGCCCGTCACCTCGCGGTCCGGCCGGGTGGTGGCGGCGATGAATTCGGGGGTGTCCGCGTCGCGTATGACCGTGGAGCAGATGAAAGAGAGTCTCCTGCCCGCGGTTTGCCAACACGCAAAACTGCTGGGTGATTCGGTAACTTGACGTTGACGCACGATTAACGTACAACTGTACGGTAATCGTGCGGAGCGCATATATCTGCGACTCCATCCGGACGCCGTTCGGCCGTTTCGGGGGGAGTCTCGCGAATGTTCGTGCTGACGATCTGGCCGCCACCCCGATCCAGGCGCTCATGGAGCGGAACTCCGGCGTTGACTGGGGTGCGCTCGACGACGTCGTTCTTGGGTGCGCCAATCAGGCGGGCGAGGACAACCGGAATGTGGCGAGAATGGCTCTCCTGCTGGCGGGACTGCCGCAGGAAGTGCCGGGTACCACAATCAACAGGCTTTGCGGATCGAGTCTGGACGCGGCGGCAATCGCGTGCCGGGCAGTGATGGCCGGCGAATCGTCACTCATGATCGCAGGCGGCGTGGAGAGCATGTCCCGTGCGCCTTTGGTGATGGGCAAGGCGGACGAAGCCTTCTCGCGAACTCAGAAAATCGAAGATACGACGATCGGCTGGCGTTTCGTCAACCCGAAGATGCGTGAGCTGTATGGAACGGATTCAATGCCCGAGACGGCGGAGAATGTCGCTCGGGTATGCGGAATCAGCCGTGCCGACCAGGACGCTTTCGCTTTCCGGAGCCAGCAGCGTACGGCGCGCGCAATGGCAGCGGGGTACCTGAACGAGGAGATTGTCCCGGTTTCGATCCCTCAGAAGAAGGCAGGGCCGCGCGTCGTCCGCGAAGACGAGCATCCCCGGCCCGACACGACCATGGAAGCGCTGGCGAAGCTGAAGCCCGTGGTGAACCCCTATGGCAGTGTCACCGCGGGCAACGCTTCGGGTGTTAACGATGGCGCTGGCGCGCTGTTGATCGCATCTGAAGACGCGGTCAAACGTTACGGGCTTACTCCCCGCACAAGGTTCGTGGGGGCCGCTGCGGCGGGAGTTGCGCCGCGCGTGATGGGTCTCGGGCCAATACCTGCGACGCAGAAGCTGATGAGCCGCATCGGGCTTGGCGTTCAGCGCATGGACGTGGTGGAACTGAACGAAGCCTTTGCCGCCCAGGCTCTGGCGGTGCTTCGCGCGTTGGGCGTACCGGACGACGCGGATCACGTGAACCCCGCGGGAGGGGCGATCGCATTGGGGCATCCGCTGGGCGCCAGCGGCGCGAGGTTGCTGATCGCGGCGACGAGACACTTGCAGCGCACCAGCGGGCGATACGGTCTCTGCACTATGTGCATCGGGGTCGGTCAGGGGTTCTCGGTTGTCGTAGAGCGGGTATGACGATCCGGACGCAGGTCGCCATTGTTGGAGCCGGTCCCGCGGGCCTGCTGCTCGGTCAGTTGCTCCACCTGCGCGGGATCGATTCAGTGATCGTGGAAAATCGCAGCCGTGAGTACGTAATTGAGCGGGTGCGCGCGGGAGTGCTGGAACACGGCACCGTCGAGCTGATGCATGAGGCAGGCGTGGGTGCGCGGCTCGATCGTGAAGGGCTGCCACACAGGGGCGTTTACCTCGCCTTCGACGGGCAGCGGCGCCGAATCGATTTTGAAGAGCTCACGGGCCGCCATGTGACCGTTTATGGCCAGAACGAGGTGGTGAGAGACCTGATTGAAGCACGATCCGCCAGCGGGCGTCCTCTCTACTTCGAAGCGACGGACGTGCGCGTGCTCGGGTTTAACACTGGGCGGCCAACGGTAGAGTTCCGACACCACGACGCCACGAATGAGATCGCATGCGATTTCATCGCCGGTTGCGACGGCTTCCGCGGCGTTTCGCGTCAGTCGCTTCCAGCCGCTGCGTGGCGAGCTTATGAGCGCGAATATCCGTTGGCGTGGCTGGGGATTCTTGCGCATGCCGCGCCCAGCTCGGAGGAACTGGTCTATTCGCTGAGTGAGCGAGGGTTCGCGCTGTTCAGCATGCGCTCGCCGCGCGTAACCCGGCTTTATCTGCAATGCGCGCCGGATGAGCCGATGGATGCCTGGCCGGACGAGCGGATTTGGAATGAACTCGACTCGCGTCTGGCGACTGATGACGGCTGGAAGCCGAATCGCGGCGAGATCTTCCAAAAAGGGATTACGGGCATGCGGAGTTTCGTCGCGGAGCCGATGCGCCACGGGCGGCTGTTCCTGGCAGGCGACGCGGCGCACATTGTGCCGCCGACGGGAGCCAAGGGGCTGAATCTTGCGGCGGCCGACGTGAGGACGCTCGCAGGCGCATTCTGCGCCTGGTATCTCGACGGATGCGCGCGGCTGCTCGAAGCTTACTCAGCAACGTGTCTTCGGCGCGTCTGGCGCGCACAAAGATTTTCGTTCTGGATGACTTCCATGCTGCACCGCTCGCCCTCCGATACTGATTTCGATTACCGGCGCCAGGTGGCGGAACTCGACTACCTGACGCATTCGCGCGCGGCGATGACCAGCATGGCTGAGAACTATACGGGACTTCCGTTCGAAGGGCTCAATGCATGAAACGATTCGATCAAACGGCGCGGGGTGACGCCCGGGCATTTATCAGGTGATGGCGGGCGCTTCATGGAGCGATACCGCGTGGACCAGGGACCATCCGGAAACAGGAGAGAAAGAATGATGCGAACCACCCCGCCGTTTCGTGCGGATCACGTAGGAAGTCTGCTGCGGCCCCGCGCACTGAAAGAAGCTCGCACACAGCGCGAACGCGGCGAGATCACGCAAGAGCAGCTGAACTCAGCTGAGGACACTGCGATCCGTCACGCCATCGCTAAGCAGGCGGAGATCGGTTTGCGCAGCGCGACGGACGGCGAGTTCCGGCGCGCCATGTGGCACTTTGACTTTTTGGAACGGCTGGACGGTGTCGAGTCGTTTGAGAGCGATCACGGGATTGCGTTCAAGGGCGGAATCGAGACGAAGGCAAAGGGGCTGCGTGTGACCGGGAAGATTGGTTTCTCCGGGCACCCGATGATTGACCACTTTCGTTTTCTGCACGAGAACACGCGCGCGACCGCGAAGATGACCATTCCGTCGCCGAGTGTTCTGCACTTCCGCGGTGGACGGCGCGTGGTGAGCACCGGTGTGTATCCCGATATGGAAGACTTCTATCGCGATCTGAGCGTCGCTTACCAGAAAGCCGTCCGGGCGTTCGCGGACGCCGGCTGCAGGTATCTTCAACTGGACGAGGTGAATCTGGCGTATCTATGCGATGAGGAGCAGCGGCAGAATCTTCGACAGCGCGGAGACGATCCGGACCAGCTGCCGCGCATATATGCCGAGATGATCAACACCGCGATCTCCCGCCATCCGGAAGATATGCGCATCACCATGCACCTGTGCCGCGGAAACTTTCGGTCCAGCTGGATTGCGCAGGGCGGATACGAGCCCGTGGCGGAGCTTCTGTTCAATCAGATCGGCGTGGATGGCTACTTCATGGAGTTCGACACGGAGCGCGCGGGTGGATTTGAGCCGCTG
>DAIDJK010000222.1 GCA_027450225.1 Bryobacterales bacterium
TGACTATTCGCAGCTTTCGGTGAAAACCTGCGGGCGTAATACGTGCACCCGCCGGACTGGAAGGGCGCTGAATCGCTGCGTGGTATTCATGGACGGAACGCGGGTTTATTCAACGCCCGCGCCTTTTCGTCCGCCGCTTGCGCTTCGGCTGCCTGCTACGCGCGTAGCGCGAGGTCCCGTTGCGGCGCTTCCAACAGGTCCAGGCGTTCCGACTCCGCGATCGCCTGTTCGGCTGATAACCTGCCGGCGCGTGACGAGATCAGCATGGCGAAGCCGGGTCCGTACGGAAGGCGAACGAGATATATCTCGTCGTCCGGATCCTCCCATCGGGCGATAACCTTCAGTACGCTCCCGCCGAGCCCCGAAGGAAAGGATACTTCCTCGTCAGCAGGATGGACGGCGTTTCCGTAGAGAACGGAAACAGAGTCGACTAAATCGGCTTCGGTGAGGCCCCGAGTCTGATCGCGGTCATAAGTGACCGCCATCTCATACAATTTTCCGTCATAGAAGCGGAAGAGCAGCTCGCTGAAAGGATAGATTTTCCCTTCCGTCCGGGGCGTCCAGCTCGCATGCCAATCGAGTTCCTCAATCCGTATTGGGCGACTGGCGATGAGGTGAATATCGGAGGTGGGCAGACTGGCTCGTTTGGCTACATCGGCCACAGACATACCGAGGTGGAAATCCCGATAAGCTCCAAGATCCGCAGCACAAAGCAAAGATGCGGGGATTACCACCGCGGTAAAGAGGAAGAGCGATTTCCGCGTTTTCATTTTTGAGGCGGCTTCCTTTCAGGCCGAACGACGAGGATCTGCGGCGATTGGCGCGCGGCGTGATTCTTGATGCATCTCGAATGAAAGCCTGCGAACCCGGAGAACCGTAATGGACGAGATTACTGCGACGGGGAGGCCCCCAGAGGTTCATGGCTGAGGCTGTTGACGGGGGCGACGCATTGCCAACAAGGCCCGCCGCCGCAACTTCCATCGCGACGTTCGGGGGAGTCTCTGGCCGCTTTTGTGGAAGAACCTGAGATCACGCCGGGCGCGCCCGAGCTGGTCAGAAGCAAGCCGGTCAGAGGCAATTCCAGTCACCCGGTGTACGTGCCGGACGCGACGCCGATCGGCTTACGACCATGCTGGCACGACGCTGTCGATCACGCAGAAACAATACAGCAGGTTTCAATCCCGATGATTTCAGCAACGCTGCGAAGACAAACAACTGGGCCAACGCCGTCAGAACAATATTCGAAAACGTGGCAGCAACTATGCGGTAAGCAAACATGGGCGACCTTTCTGGCTGCTTGTTCGCTAAGGAAAGAAGTCAGACGGTGCGACTTAGTTCAGGCCGCCTGAGGGCGAGCGGAATAGCTCGCTTGTCCACCCAAAGCAGATTGATTGTCCTGCCGAACAGAGTGGTTCGGGCGTGAAGATTTGGCGCGGCGAACAGACGACGCGCCCTTTGAGATGCGACTAAGCGGGAGAAACCTGTTCGGCCTGGAGGCCTTTTGGCCCCCGGTTCACCACGAAGGCTACGCTCATGCCTTCTTCGAGGGTGCGGTAGCCGCTCGCTTCGATCGAGGAAAAGTGCACAAACACGTCCTCCCCGTTGCTCCGCGCGATGAAGCCGTATCCCTTACCGGCGTTGAACCACTTTACAGTTCCTGTCTCTTTATCCATATGTGTCATTCTTCTTTCGAGCAGTGAAATTTCACAGGGAGTCGAATGAGACGATTGCCGCGAAAGCAGGATGCCTGTCGGTAGAGTTCCACGCGATGTACTGCGTTTTCAAAAGCTACCTGATACTAACACGTTTCGGCAGCCGGGTCTCGATTATTTGAACAGCTCGACCCGTCGTTCGGGTTTTCGGACGGCGTCCGGCGATAGTCTCTGGCTTGCGGAAATTATCCGAAGATACGAGCATGGCCGAAGCTGGCAGGAATACAAAAGTCCTTCTGGCACACTATCCGTGGTATCGTTAGGACGCCGTTTGGTAGTTCTGCCAGATAGTGGCTTTTCCGACCCACCCCATCTCGCGTTACAATTCGAAAAATAGAAAGCGTGGAAAAGTAGTGAAAAATATTTTTGTAGGTAATCTGGATTTTGCGGCGACCGAGTCGTCAGTGCGCGCCATGTTTGAGCCGTACGGATCAGTTGATCGGGTTAATCTCGTGACCGATCGCGACAGTGGCCGGTCGCGCGGTTTTGCATTTGTGGAGATGAGTGACGCCTCCGAGGCTAACCGCGCGATCGAGGGTCTGAACGGCGCGAATGTCGAGGGGCGCACGTTGAACGTCAATGAAGCTCGTCCGAAAACCCAGACAGGTGGTGCGGGCGGCCGCGGAAATGGTGGTTTCAACCGCCAAAGGCGCGAACCCCGCTGGTAAGCACTTCCTGAAGGCCGCGCCTTCAAAATTGAACTGATCGCCGGGCTGCCTGTCCGCCATGCTCCTCGAAAGGGGAGGTGACGCTTGCTGTCCCCATAAGGACGTGGGCCTCGTCGAACACTTCCAACGCTGGCGATTGACGGGCCGGGGATCTGATTGCGGGGCGAGTACCGGAACGCCTTGCTGGTTATTGCAAGGATGAGCCCAATTCAGGCGCCGCCTTCGATCGCCGCGGTCACTCCTGATGAGCTTCGGGTGTTTTCATCAGGGACTTCCGTAGAGCCCTGTTACGCACGCGGCGCGCGATCTTCTGTCTTCGGAGCCTGCCGTAGCGGGCCTTGTCTCCATTTTTTACTGACATGCTTCATTGTCGTCTTTATTGGCAACCTCCGTCACAATAGTTTCGATTGCGCGTAGAAGCCCGATTTTCAAACTTCGCGGCTTTCAACCCGCGTCGGCGGCCGCAATTGAGCGTCGAATCAGGCAGAAGCGCCGCCCACACAGGCAGCACCGACAAGGCTGAAACAGCCAGTACAACGTTCTCTCGAGAACGTTGCGCGCCCCCACCGTTCTGAAATCGATGGATTTACACCGCGGGCAGGAACTGAAAAAGGACAATCCGAAAGCTCGGGGCATCATGACCACCGGGCTTCTCCTCGGGCCGCCGGCAATGGGTTATTGGGGCGCGCCGGGCGGCTGATTTCCCGCGCCGCTCTTATCTGATCCGCCGTTCTGACGTCGGGCTCGGATATCCTGATTCGCTCTCTCATGCGCAGGACCTGGCGTTTGTGGCGCTTCGCGATTCTCTTGTTCATGGACGTTCAGCTTTCTTCTTCCTCCAGGATTCCGCAGATTATTGCTTCCGGCGTCAGCATTAAAACACGATCGAAGGCGCATTCTGCAGCGCAGAGCCGGTTACTTTGGCCGGATCGATCACGTCGGCCGGGACCAGGCCCTGTTACTGTTCGGTGGCAGCATTGAAGCCCAATCGGGATTTTTCCATAGGCTGCATTCCCGTCTGCGTCGCTGCTTCCGGGCGAGAACCCCGGGATGAAAATCATGAGAACGGGATAAGTCACCTGCCTGCCGAGAGAGCGCGGCCAATGTTGACAAACGAAAGAGGAGACCGGGTAAATAACTTCAGAATCACTTCTCAACCGGAGGAGCCCATCGTGACGGGCTCCCATATGAACGCCATACCTGTCAGCGTCTGGCCGAATCCCGGTGCAGCGCCCGCTCGAACTTTTGAGCGGCCTCCGGAGTTTTGTAATCACCGGTGACGATTTCACGATTTGTCGAGTCGCGGCCGTAGAGTTCTCTGTTCGCCTCCTCATCCGGACGAAGGGTTGCTCCTTCCAGCGAGATGCCGGCGAAAAGTCCGCGAGCCCGTGAATAGGAGAGCATTTCCGCATTCAGTACCGCATCCGTCTGCGCGCTCGCGTCGCGGCCAACCGGACCCGCCGCGGCGGTTGCTTCACCGCCGATCGTGAACTTGTCAGAGAGAAGGTGCTTCATGCCGCCGTCATTCATCACGAGCAGGACGATGTCCGTCTCAGAAGCTCCGATCTGAAATCCGACACTTCCACCTTCCACTCGCACCGCGGCGGGAGCGCTCCAGCCGAAACCGCCTGAGCGCCGGCATACCGCGAACCCGCGACCATACTTCGCCCCGAAGATGAATCCCGCCTTTTTCATGCCGGGCACCACAACGACGCACTCTGCCTTATTCAGGAGATCCTGAGGGATACCATGATCGGAGGCCTGCATCATATCCGTCAGCGTGTCGGCCGAAGCGTCCAGCCGGTCATTGACCTTGATTTCTCTATCCGCCGCGAACGCCGTGAGGGTCATGCAGCCGGTGATCGCCAAAACCGTTACTAGTGTTCTACGCATGCAATGTTGTCCTTTTCAGCTTGTATGGAGGCACGCCGCCCAATTTCCTGCGGCCGTATGCTCGTGCAGGCTCCAGTGACTGCACGGCTCGTTTCTCGGTCTCCACAATGGGCATGGGCGGCCACTCCGCTGACCGTCATGCCGCGGCGGCTCCGTCAGAGACTCGATTCACAAAAATCGACCTGCGTCCCTGAACAACATGAATGCGAGTGCGCCGGCTGCGATGAAAAGCAGAATATGAATGGATCCGCCCAACGTATAGCTCGTGATCACCCCAGCGAACCATAGAGCCAGCAGGGCTGACGACACCACCAGTGTGATCTTGCGGGAATTCGCTTTGCCGCGCCGTCTGGCTTTTTCTTCCCAGGTACGCCAGCGTTCCGGACTGATTACGTGCTGATCTTCTGTGAAGGTTTCCATGACGCCTTTATCTTTCTCTGGTTTGGCTCGAACTGGTCTGGCTCGAACTGGTCTGGCTCGAAAACTTCAGACGGTGCTGAAACAGGTGGAAATGATTCGGCTGCAGCAGCGGCGAATGGCTTGGCGGCGCGCCCTTTTTCGACTCAAGTGAGGCGCGGACAAGATCCCCAGCAGCCGGATTCTGACCGGGAGTTCGATCAATCTACCGGGCTATCGTCGCGTGGGCGAGCCATTCCACCGGATGGCTTCGGACGCCGCCCTTGCGCTCGGCAATATCCGCCCACCGGGCGTCCGCTCTGGGCCGCAGAAAGATACCCGGCGTGCCTGTATATGGCCCGCGCGCCAGCACGACTTCATCGCCTTCCAGAAAGACGGCGTCCGCTGGTTCGGACTGGGAGGTACGGGTCATTTTATATCCGTTCTCTGGTATGCAATCGACGCCATCGACAGACGCGAGGATTTCATCCAGTTCATCCTGGCCAGTCCAATGCAGATTGCGCTGCACACAAACCCCACCGAAGAAGAGAGGTAACCCACTGGACGCGAGACTATCAGCACTGCGGGGATTAAAAGGAAGCCCACAATCAGCAATGCCACCGATGTGGTGTAACTGGTTCCTGTAGGTTTTTCGTTGGCAACAAGCATTGGCAACCTCCTCGGTTGTCGAGCGCGCCTAAGGAGAGGGATCAGATCGCCTGACTTAGTTCAGATGATCTGCGAATGCCCGCGGCAGACATTTACTAATATAGGTTAAGTTTGGTGGTAAGTCAATCCACCATTGGGCTATGGCCAGTAAGAAGTTTACTGATTATAGTAAATATACAGCGCCTCCAAACAGACTAACCGTGGATATCTCGTTACTGATTCGACAGCGTTTAAAGGATCTTGGGCTCGGTCAAAAGGATCTCGCCGATGCAGCCCAGGTCACTGAATCGTACGTCTCGCTCCTGCTGAGCCGCAAGAAGGCTCCTCCCGCGTCCGGCCGGACGGATCTTTACGAGAGGATCGGCGCCTTCCTGCGGCTTCCCACAGGGGAACTGGCGAGATTGGCGGATCTCCAGCATCAGGAAGAATTGAAGATCAAAGCAGCGGCGCCACTGAAAGCGCTGTTCAAAGACTCCCGGGAGCTGATTCTGCGCAAGTGCGACCCCGGCAGGCGAAACGAGATTGCGAACATTTTCGAGAAGCAGCCCTTTGGCGAGCTCGAACGCCTCGTCACCCAGAAGCTTCTGGATGTGACGCAGGGAGTCGCAAGGGACGAATTGCGGAACGAAGAGTGGCTCCGCTCGATGGCTGAGCTCAGTCACAGGAGTTATGAGCAGATGCGTGTCGCCATCCTCGAATTTCTGGATACAGACGTATTCAGTATTTCGGTGGAGGGTTGCGCATCTTTCCTGGATCCGATCATCGAGTTCTGGGATATCGATCTGCGGACATTTGCGCTGGAGATTGGCCTCAATCTCCGCCTCGCGCCTCAAAGCATCAAACGATTCGAGTTTGCCGAAAAACAGCCTGTGGATAGCTCTGTAGAGCCCGCACTGGAAGAGTTTCTCGGAAACACCGCTCTCAGCGAAAACATCACGGAAGAGGAGATCGGGTTTCTGCGCGGATTGAGATTCAACGGGAGGCGGCCATCTCCGCTTTATTACTACCGCGAACTGCAGAACCTCCGCGATCCTCTTCATTTTCCGGCGGCGGAGAAATCGCGCCGGTCCAGGTGATCAGCGGCAGAGGAAATATCGCATCAAAGCGGCTTCGAAGGTCCGCGGGATCGCGTTCATCGGGTACCCTTTGCTTACGCCGGCGGCGCAGCAGTGGTCTCCGCGCCCTGCTGGCGTGCGGCCGAACTCCTCAGGAACACGTGTCCGTTCGGGCGCTATCGAATGCACACAAACGTCACAAACTCCCCGTCGGCCGAGGGTATATCCGCGACGATCCGCAATCCCGCATGCCCCGTCAACAGCCAGCGAATCGCCTCCTCGGTGAACCGGTACCGGAAGTTCAGAAAGATTCGTTCCCCACGCTCGATGTGGATCTCGCGGCCCCACGCATTCAGCTTCAGATCGCGAGCCGCATGAAACTTGCGCGTTGTAAGAAATAATCCGTCCCGGCGCTCGTCCGGCTTTTCGGAAAACTCGAGCTCCCCGTCTTCAGGCACCGCGCCGGCGCTCTCGAGGGGGGCGAATACGAACTTCCTGCGCTCCGGTTCGGGAGCCGTCACGCCGTCGCGGTGAATCTTCGCGTCAATGATCAGCAGGTCGCCTTTCTTCACACAGTCCGCAATCTGCCTGGTCTGTTCCATCGGATCGAACCCGCCCAGGGTATTCCCGGTCATCAGGAAAACGCGCGGCGATTCGGCTGCATCCGCCGCCAGCAGCATGTGCATGGGGCTGGAAATGTCGGCCTTGATCCCGATCGCTTCGCAGTCATCGTCTTCAGCTCCCGCGCACGCGGCTTCGAGAAGATTCTGGCTCGAGTCCACCGGAAAATACCGAACGGTTCGATTGGCTTCCTGCAGCGCCTTCAGAAAAAGACGATCCTTCAAGCCTTCCCCGGCTCCGAAGCTGATTACTGGCACGTTCTCACCGAACGCCCGCGTCAGATCCCCCGCCTTGCGCGACAACTTCTCCCACGTCTCGTGCATCTGCTCGCGCGACCGCGACGATAACGTCTTCCACGCGCGCACCGAAAGCGGCGTCCAATAGAAGAACTTCTCGGGCACATCGCGCGCTTCGATCGATTCGGCGAACTCTTCGGCTATTTCCGCTTCGGTAAGCAGAACTTCGATGTTCATTCCTTCACCAGCTTACTCTTACGGCCCTTCCGGCCCGCGCCATCGCACCGTACGGATTTGACCAGGGACTGCTGCGGCTATTTTGCAAACACATTAGAATCAAGGGGCGAATGAGGAATCAGGGGTGCGGCCCGGGGCGCTCACGCGGCGCGCCGCGGAAGGTCACGGTCCGCACTGTGGTGGCGGTCCTCGCGCTTGTGCTCGCTCCCGCGGCCGCAGCCGGCGCCGTCAATATCTCCGGCAAGGTAGTCGATGAGAACGGCGCCCCCGTAAAGGGAGCCGTCGTCAGCGCCTCCAATCCCGGCGCGGCGGTCCCTTCCGCCTCCGCCTCTTCGGATGCCGCCGGGCTGTTCCATTTCGACCTCCCGGACGGCGGCCATTATTCGCTTCGCGCCGAGCGCGACGGCTACTTCGTCTTCACCAATCCCGATCTGGAACTCGACGCCGGCGTGCCCATCGAAATCCGGCTCTCGCATCTCAAGGAACTTGCCGAGTCGGTCGATGTTCGCTACTCGCCGCCGGTTATCGACCCCCAGCAGACCAGCGATTCCGAGCGCCTCAACAACGAACAGATTCTCAACATCCCGTATCCCGCTTCGCAGGATTACCGTAATGCTCTTCCGCTCATGACCGGCGTCGTGCAGGATAGCGCCGGACAAATTCACTTCAATGGCGGCTCAACTGCGGAAACCAACTACCGCCTGAACGGCTTCGACGTCTCCGATCCGACCACCGGCAATCTCACCACCCGGCTCAACGTGGATACCGTGCAAACTCTCGAATGGGATTCGAGCCGCTTCTCCGCCGACAAGGGCAAAGGATCGGCCGGCACGCTCGACATCAAGACCGAGATGGGCGACGACCACTTTCGCTTCAACACCACCAACTTCGTCCCCGGCATCGCTTTCCAGAACGGAGCTTACCTGAATCATTGGGCGCCCCGGCTGCTCTTCTCCGGCCCCATAAAGAAACATCGCGCCTGGTTCCACAATGCTTTCGACACCTATTACAGCGTCGATACCATCGCCGGTCTTCCCTCCGGCCAGAATCGGGCGCGCTCCTTTACCGGAAGCGACCTCGCGCGTGTCCAGTGGAACATCTCCGACGCTCAGATCCTGACCGCGAGCTTCCTCGTCAACATCGCCGATTCGGTTCGTAACGGCCTTTCGTTTCTCACCCCCGCATCCGCCACCACAAACCGCCGCGGCGCGCTCTTCCTCGGCGCAATCAAAGATCAGTTCATGATCGGCGGCGGTCTGGTCGAATTCGGCTTCTCCGATAGTCACCTCTATTCCCGCATCTCTCCCCAGGGCGATCAGCCTTATGTGGTTACCCCGTACGGCGCGCAGGGCAATTACTTTCAGAACTCGACGGCCCACAGCCAGCGCGAAGAATGGCTGGCGAACGGGTTCATCCGCCCCCTGCACGCGCTCGGAACGCACCAGATCGAGATCGGCTCCGATGTCGAGCGCAGCAGTCTCGATCAGACGCTCGATCGCCGCAGCTTCAACGTCGTCGGCGCCGCCAATACGCTCGTGCGCAGCATTCAGTTCCTCGGCAGTCCGGCTCAGTTCCGCAGCAATATCGAGGTCTACGGCTATGTGATGGACAAATGGAACCCCGAGCCGAACCTGACCCTCGAGGGCGGCATCCGCACGCAATGGGATGAGTACACAGGCGGCGCTCCCGCCGCGCCGCGCCTCGCCGCCGCCTGGGTTCCCGCGCATCTTCCTGCTCCTCTCGGCGGAACCAAGTTCTCGCTCGGCTGGGGTCTCTTTTATGACCCCATCACTCTCGGCGTGCTCGCGCTCAGCCAGGAGCAGACCAGCGTCAGCACCTTCTATGCGCCGGACGGTTCCGTGCTTGGCCCTCCCGTCTACACCAGCTTCGCGTTGCGTACAGGCGACGTGCGGCTGCCCCGCTTCTCCGTCGCCAGTTTCTCCGCCGAACGCAAGCTGCCGTGGTCCATCTACAGCCGCCTGAATCTGATCGATCGCGAAGGCAGCCGCGGCCTCACTTTCGAGAACATGTTCCTCACTCCTTACTCGAATACTTATCTGTTGAGCAATGTCGCGCGGCAGAGATATCGGGCGGCGGAGGTTAACTTCCGCAAGGTATTTCTTTCGAAGTATGAGTGGTCCGTCAGTTATACGCGGTCGGTCGCGTTTACTACGGCAGCTGTGAATTACAGCATCGAAAACCCGATCTTCTCACCCCAGGCGCCCGGTTCGCTCCCGTGGGACGCCCCGAACCGCGTTCTTGTCTGGGGATGGGCGCCGGTCGATAAACACTGGTTTCCCGGCTTCGCGCAGCGCTTCATCGGCGAAACCAATCTTGAGCTGCTGCTCGATTACCACACCGGATTTCCGTTCACCGCAACCACGGAGAATGGCCTCATTTACGGTCAGCCGGACGGTCTTCGCTTCCCCGCCTATGCCACCCTGAACCTCGGCCTCGAACGGGTTTTCGCTTTCCATGGCTTTCTGTGGGCAGGCCGCGTCGCCATGGTGAATGTTCTCGACCGGCTGAACTCGAATGTGGTAAACGCCGACGCGAATTCGCCGCAGTTCCTCGCGTTTGGCCAGGGCCAGGCGCGCGCCTTCAATTTCCGCCTTCGCCTGCTCGGCAGAAAATAGCGCCGAAGACAAAGCGCAAAAACAAAGCGGCGCGCCCCGAGGGAGCGCGCCGCGTAAAATCCGGAATTGTTTCCCCGGCTCAGGCCTGTGTCTGGCCGAGCGCCGTCTTTACCTGCGTGTGGATGCGGCTCTTGTAACGCGCCGCCGTCCCGCGCTTGATGTAGCCCTTCTGCGCCGCTTTATCGATCGCCGAAAACGTCGTCTGCATCACGGACTGCAGTTCCGGATGCTCTTTCGCCGCGAGTGCGCGCCGCATGGATCGGATCTGATGCCGTAACCGGGTCTTCGCCAGACGGTTGAAAGCGGTTCTGCGATCGGTCTGCCGGACGCGCTTCAACGCGGAAATATGATTCGCCATCTACTCTTCAAAACCTCTTTTGATAATTGATCCTTCAGGATAGCACACGGACCTCCCGCCGCCCTGCTGATGAGCGCACAGGGCGCCGCTCGGGCGCCCGTCGTGCGCGATCAAGTCAAAAGTAGAGCTTCATCGCAACCTGAATGATGCGCGGACTGCCGAAACTCAGAATCTGCCCGAAGGTTCCGCTCGTGATACTGGTCGTCGGCGAGCCCCAGTTCGCATGATTCATGATATTGAAGAAATCCCCGCGCGCTTCCAGATTGTACCGTTCGTGGAACGGAAATCGCCGCGCGATCGACATATCGAAACTCACCGTCCCCGGAGCCCGCAGCGCCAGCCGTCCCAGATTGCCGAATGTTCCCGCGGGCTGAATCGCGAACGCAGCCGGATTGAACCATTCGTTCAGCGCCTGCTGCGCCGGATACGGCGAGTAAGGCAGCACCATGTTCGGCCGGTCGTTTCCATCGCCGGTTCCCGAAATGTCTTTGCCGCCGTCGGTCAGGGTCAGCGGAACGCCGGAGATCAGGCTCACGATCGGCGAGAACTGCCAGTTCTTCGTCATCGTGTTCAGCAGGCCTCCCCCGAGCCCGCCGGTGAGCGCCACGCCGGAAAGATTGAAAATATGGCGTTCATCGAATGCGCAGGCCGAACGCTCGCCCTCATTCCGATTGAACGAATTCTGGTAGACCGGCCCCGCCAGTTCGCCCGTGAAATCGAAATTGCTGATGCAGTGGCTCCACGTGTAGTTGGCGAGCGCGCTGAAGTGATTCGAAAATCGCCGGTTCACCGAAAGCAGCAGCCCGTTGTATTGCGCGTTCGCCCCGTCGTCGGTCTGCGTGATCGAGCTGTAGTATTGGCCGAGCGCAGGGTTCTGCAGGTAGAGCAGCCGGCGCTGATCCACAGACGCCTTGCTGCCCGGAATATAAACTCCCGGATTGATGTCCTGCGCTCCCCAGATGTGCCGCGTCACGTTGCCCAGATAATTTGCGCTCACCATCCAGTTCGTTGATATCTGCCGCTGATAGCTGAGGTTCCAGAGCATCTCGTAAGTCGGCTTCACATTCGGCGGAATCGTCACGTAGGTGCCATCGATGGGGAACAGCGCCGCGCCCGGAAACGGATTGCCTCCCGGATACGTGGACCACGGATTGGAAAGCGTCGAGCCGGGGTTGGTCAGCGTGATCGCCGAAGCGTATGGCGGGTTCGTCGTCCAGCGCTCCGGATAAAACAACTCCGGCGTATCGTGCATCAGGGAGAAAGAAGTGCGGATGGTCTGTTTGCCGTCTCCCTTCGGATCCCACACCAGCCCGAACCGCGGCGACGACGCCATCCAGTCGCTTTGCGTGAACGCTTTGCCATACTTGTTCACCGAATCACCCGCGAAAACCAGCCCGGCCGGAGCGTTGGGATACACGCTGCTGTGCCAGTTCTGGTTGAACAGCGTCTGGTTGAACTGGCCCCCGCGCCCATACCGGTCGTAAGCCGGCGTATAAGGCTCCCATCGCAATCCGAAATTAATGGTCAAATGCGAAGTTGCGTGAAACGCGTCCTGCGCATATATGCCGAGCACCGTCTGCCGCAGGTAATCCGAAAGCGGATTGCTGTCCGCGAACTGATAAATCCTGCCCGTCAACAGATCGGCCAGCGGGTCGCCCGTTATCGAACCGTTGAAGGTGAATGAGCCGTTATCGACGTAGTTGTTGGTCGAGTTGAACTGATCGCGCCGCGCGTCCACCCCGAACTGCATCTGGTGCCGGCCCCGCATCAGCGTGAAATCGTCCGACAGTTGATAGGTGTTGACGTTGAAGTACGCCAGCGCGCAGGTCCCGCAGCCGATGCTGAAATAGTTGTTGACCGAAAGCTGGAAGAAGTTGGGAACCGCGTCGTACATATTGATGCCCAGATCTTTCGGGCTGAATACGTTCGACGGCAGCCCGCGGTTGTCCCGCCGCCGGTCGAAGCTGGCATGGAACGAGTTCACCGCCGCGGGGCTGATCACATAAGTGTCTCCGATGGTATAGGTCTGCGACCGCTCATGGTTTCCGGCCGACGTGGTGGTAAGGGCGTTCGATCCATCGAACACGCTCTGCGCCGTGAAATCGTAAACGTAAGCGCGCGCGAACAGGGTTTGTTTGTCGCTCAGCACGTAATCCACCCGCCCCACCCACTGATTATCCGGATTATTCGCCGGAATGCCGTACTGATATTCCCCGCACGGGTTTGAGGAAACCGGGACGTATTTGTTCAGCAGCTTTACCGCCGCGGGATCGAACTGCGACGCCGGAATGCGATTGTTGGGGTAGGGATTTTTCGTCGTGGCATCGGTGAGGGCGACGGACTTGTTCAGGCATCCGCCCGCCGATTTCGCGGCGTCGAGGACGCTGAAGTCTCCGTTCAGCGCCGCCTGCGTCGGCACGAACGAAATCTTGCTCGGGGGATTCGAGCGAATCTGCGTTCCCTGGTACCCGCCGAAGAAGAACAGCTTGTCCTTTTTGATCGGGCCGCCAACCGTGCCGCCGAACTGGTTCTGCTTCAACGTGTCCCGCGCCGGAGTACCCGCCTGCCGCGCGTCGAGATCGCCGTTGCGCAGAAATTCAAACGCATCCCCGTGGATCGAGTTCGTGCCGGACTTCGTCACAATGTTCACCACGCCGCCCGGATGCAATCCGTACTGCGCCGGCAGGCCGTTGGTCTGCACGCTGAATTCCTGCAGCGCGTCCGGAAACGGAATCGGGAGATTCACGTTGCTGAACGCATCGTTGTTGTCTCCGCCGTCAAGCAGATAATTCACGCCGTTCGCCTGCCCGCCCGCCACCGAGAACTGGCCGGAGCCGTTCGAGCCGCCCATATTTTTGCTGCCGGTCAGATCGCCGCCGAGAGACATATGTGAGGTGCTCGCGCCGGTGAGCGTGAGCAACTGCGTGGGGTTGCGGCCGTTGAGAGGAAGATCGTCGATCTTCTGCTGGTCGATCACCTGCGAAATCGAGTTCTCCTTGGTTTCGACCATCGCGGCGCTCGCGACCACTTCCACCGTCTCGGTCACGGAGCCCAGCTGCAGCGCCACGTTCACCTGCGGATTCGTCTCCACCTCGAGCACGATGCCGGTCTGTGTGTATTTCTTGAATCCCTGCGCCGTCACTTCCAGCCGGTATGGTCCGACCGGAAGATTGGGAAGCGCATAGCGGCCGTTCGTATCCGTCACCGCGGAGTGCGACACGTCCTTGTTCGTCTCGACCATCCGGACCTGAGCGCCGGGGACCGACTGGCCGCTCGGGTCCGTTACGTAGCCGTCCACCTCGGCCACGGCGACGGTCTGGGCATGCAGGCCCATCCCGCAGAATACGGAAAATGCCGCCAGCAGGACGCACCTGCAACGGGCACGGCTCGACGGAGAAACCATTAGACGCTCCTCGCAACGGTTGCGGTTACCGGGGCCGCGCCGTTTCAGACTGGCCTCGATAACCGCTTTTTATCTTTTGTAGACCGGGAAGGCGCCCGTATTCAAATCGAAAAAACTGCGGCCACGATTTAGAAACGCTAAACGATCCCGGCCTCGCCGTTTAGAAATATAGCTTCAGGGCAAGCTGCAGCGTCCGCGGGCTGTTGACCTGAATTGCGCTGCCCTGCGGCTCGCCGAAAGTCGAGCTCTGGATCTGCGTCGAGCCCGTTCCGAACTGCATCCGATTGAATACGTTGAACGCCTCGGCGCGGAATTCGAGGCGCGTCTGTTCGTGGATCGGAAAGTCACGCGTGATCGAAATGTTTTCGTTCAGGCTGGGGAAGTTCCGAACCTTCGGGTTGTACCGCGTCGCGTTTCCGATGCCCAGACCCTGATCGGCCAGGGCGTTGTTGGGATTGCTGATATCCCCCTGGTATGGAAAAGGTCCGGAATAACTGCTGCCGCCGACAAATTGCGCTTTGGATTCCGGCGCGACGAAAAAGAACGGCTGGTTCGGCTCGAAATTGAAGGAACTCGGCTGCCATCCGTTGTAAGAGGTCACATAAGGCGCCACGCGGCCGCCCGCTCCGAGCGCATAGGTTGGCAGGCCAAGGCTCGTGCTGAGAGCAACCGGCGTTCCCGTGTCGTAAACGCCAATGCCGGCTACGCGCCAGTTTCCGATGATCCACGAGGCGGGGCCATGCGTGAGGTATTTCTGGCCCTTTCCGAAAGGCAGGTCGTAGCTTGCCGAGATCTTGAAGTCGTGCGTGATATCGAACTGTCCGATCGATTTCTCAAGCTGGCGATTAAACTGATCCGCCGCGTAACCGTTGCCCCAGGCCGTGTCCGCGTTGGTCAAAAGCTTGGAAAAGACGTACGATGCCTGCATCACGAGTCCTGCGCTGTAGCGTTTCTGGAGCGTCACTTCGCCCGCATGATAGGTGGAGTGCCCGCTGTGATCGCCCTGGCCGGTATAAGTGTCGATGTTGGTGTACTGCGGGAACGGCCGCAAGGCCTGAGCAACTGTCGCGTTCGATCCCCATAGCTGCGTAAACGTCGGGAACGGCGCCGTGATGCCGTATTGCGCCGCCAGCGGAGAGTTAATATTGGCCTTCAGAACATTGATGCTGTTGACCGTGGACCCGAACTTCGTAAGGTCGCTCTGGGGCAGCGAATTGTACTGCAAAAGCTGCGTCTGCAGATGCTCGCCCATTACCCCCACATAGGCGACATTCAGAACCATGGAATTGCTCAGTTGCCGCTGGATGGAAAAGTTGAAGTTGTCATAGGCTGGCAGCTTGGTAGCCTCCTGGCCTTGAAACCAGGAAGGATTGCTCCCGTTGGCCACCGATGGGTTGATGAACGGCGGCGCGATCCAGGCCGGCATACCCTGGTTCAGAAGAAACTCCGGATTTACGCTTCCCGCCGGCTGGTCGAAGCTCTGGATCAGCACGAAGCCCTGGAAGTGCGTAGAACCAGTCACGGAAACAAGCGCCCCGTAGGATCTTGCATAGGAGCCCCGGATAACGGTCTTTTGATCCTGCGAATAGGCAAACCCGACATGGGGTCCGAATCCCCATGGCCACATCGACCCGAAGCTGCGGCTGCCCGTGCGCCCCTGTCCGGAGCCGGCAAAAAGCATCGCGCCCGGAATGTTGTTGGCGGCCGGGTTGGGCGTCGTGGGCGAAAAGTTGCTCCAGTTGTTGTTCAGTCCGGTAGGAGGCAGATTGCCATCCCAGCGGACTCCGAGATTCACGACAAGCTTGGGATTAACCCGCCAGTCGTCCTGCGCGAATCCGGCGAAATAGTAGAATTGCTGGCCGATGAAGCGGGGCGTATCGATCGAGCCGTGGTTCGCATACCCGAGCAGGAAGGATGCGAATGCATTGCCGCCGAGGTTCGCGTTCGTACCGCCCGGAACGCCCGTGTCCTGATAGCTGAAACCCACGCAGCCGGCTTCGCACTGCCGGCCGAAGCCGTTGTAGTGGTTGAGCTGGTACATGCCGCCGAATTTCAACGTGTGGTTGCCCTTCACCCACGTGAAATCGTCGTTATAAGAGTAGGTCGTGTTCTCCGAGCCGTTGTCCGCCTGGCCGCCCCAGGTGCTGTAGTTATCGCCCACGCCGCCCGAGAACAGGTTCACCAGATTTTCGTTGCAGTTCGGCACGTTGGGCAGACAAAACTGGCTCTTCCAGCCCGTGCCGCTCAGCTCCTGTGGTGGCTTGTGATCCTGCCGCCAGTTGTTGCCGCCCGCATAGAAGTGATTCAGTTTGCTCGGGCTGATCGTCCAATCCCACTGGAAGCGTACAACGTCCGATGCCTGGATCAGATTGTTGTAAGTGGTGTAAAGACCGGGAAGCGTGGGGCATCCATCGGCGCCGCAGTTCTGGTTTTCGCGATCCCAGCCATAGTAGCCGGAAATGCGCTGCTTCTCGTTGAAGACGTGGTCGCCTTTGATGCTGAGCTTATTGACAGGATAAACCTGTGTCCCGCCATTCTCCAGGTAGTTGCCCGACACATACTGGACCGTGCCCGGGAGCGCTCCGTTGTTCGGGACCAGCTTGCCGCTCTTTTGGAACACGCTTAGCGCCTGTACCGATGTGGGATTGAACAGGCTTTGCGGAATCACGTTTCCCGGGAACTGCTGGCGCGTATAGGTGCCGTTTGCGTTCTGTACCTGCGAGAGCGGGTTGTAGATGGGAATCTGGTGCGTACCGGAGGCGTCCTTGTAGACCCAGTTGCTGAAATCGCCGTTGTACATCTCCGCGGTCGGCACCGTGAAGGTCTGGCCATTCGCGCCCGCCCGGTTGCGGAATCCCTCATAGGAGAAGAAGAAGAAGGTTTTGTCCTTGCCGTGATAAAGCTTCGGTATCCATACCGGGCCGCCGAAGGTGGCCCCGAAATCGTTCTGCTTGTAGATCGAACGCGGTATGCCGGCGAGATTGTTATAGAAAGTATTCGCGTCGAAGTCGTTATTGCGCACGAACCAGTAGGCGTCGCCATGGTACTGGTTCGTTCCGGACTTGGAAGCGAATGTGATGTTGCCCGCCGCGTGTCCGAACTCGGCTTTGTAGCCCGCCGTATCGACGGAAAACTGATCGATGGCATCCACCGATGGCGAATTCGAAGCAATCCAGCTCTTGGAAAGCGCCCGGGCGGTGTTCGCGGAAACGCCGTCGAGCGTCGTGCCATAAGAAGCCGCCTGCCCGCCGGCCAGCATGAATCCGTTGTCGCCACCCACGTTCTTGGCTTCCGGCGTGACGCCCGCCAGATCGAATGGCGTGCGCACGGTTCCGGCGACCTGCAGCGGCAGGTCGTTTATCAACCGGTTCTCGAGCACCGTGCTCTGCCGCGCATCTTCGGTCTGCAGCTGCACTGCGTTCGCCTGAACTTCGATGGTTTGCGTGGCCGCGCCGACTTCGAGCGTCGCATCGGCGCGAACGGTTGCGCCGGCCTGCACCGTCAGGCCTTTGGTTTCCGACGGCCGGAAACCCTGCTTCTCCACGCGCACGGTGTAAGTCGCGGGCGGCAAGCTCGGCAACGTGTACTCGCCCTGCTCATTGCTCGACGTCTGAAGAGTTACGTTTGTGGATTCGTTGGTAATCCGTATCGTCGCGCTGGGTACCACCGCGCCGGAACTGTCGTGGATGGCGCCGGTTATTGTTCCGCGCTCGGATTGCGCGAAAGCGGAAATGCCCGTCAGCAGCACGAGCACGAACGCACGCGCAGCCTGTCCCTGAAAGCGAGCCAACATACTTACTTCTCCCTCTGAAGCGAGTCTTGATTACTGTTGGGCTACTTTACCATCAGGATTCCATGAAAGCAACAGTTTGAGGCGTTATTCCTGGTAGCCTGAAGAGGCTATAAGGCGTCAATCGCGAACGTTTTCGCTTCCACCTGCGTATAGGTGGTCAGAAGGGTTGAATGCTGAGGTTCCTGATCTGGTGCGTGTTGCTGATTATCTGCTGGCCGCTGGCGATCGCGGCGCTGGTACTCTATCCGATCGTGTGGCTGGTCCTGCTGCCGTTCCGGATAGTGGGAATCACCGTTGCCGGCGTATTGGCGCTGGTTTGGGCGCTGTTTGCTTTACCTGCCCGGGCAATTCAGAGGCTGTGACTGGAAGGTGAACGAAGGCTTATGGAAACGATAAAAACGTTCTTCGAAGAATTCCGCGTTCTGGCCGGCGACCTTGCCGACAACGTGAAAAGACTGATTCACGAGGGCAATGTCCGCCGCATCATTATCAAGGACGATAAAGGCAACACCTTCATCGAAATCCCTGTCACGGTAGCGGCCATCGGGGCGATTTTCGCGCCCGTGCTGGCCGCGGTGGGCGCGATCGCCGCGATGGCATCACATTTTACAATCGTCGTCGAGAAAGCTCACCCGCCGGATGCGCCCGCCGCGTCAGTGAACCGCGTCTAGCGTTCAGCGGCCCGCAAACGCGGGTTCCGGTTTGTTCTCCATCTCGGTGAGCCGCTTTGCGAGCAGATCTTCGAGGTGGACGAGCGCTTTTGTAAAGCCCTCGATGCCTTCGGCCAATTTGTCCGACGCCATTTTGTTTTCGGCGTGCATGCGGTCGAAAGCAGCCTTATCCATCGGGATACGATCGATGCTCATCGTCTTCGATTTCGCCGGATCGAGTTTCCGTGGGAGCGTGCCCTCTTTGCCGGAGAGCTCTCCGAGCAGCTGGGGCGAAATGGTGAGAAGATCGCAGCCGGCGAGTTCTTCGATTTCGCCAATGTTCCGGAAGCTCGCGCCCATCACCTCGGTTTTGTAGCCGAACTTTTTGAAGTAGTTGTAGATGGTCTGAACGGATTCGACGCCCGGATCCTCGGCAGGCGCGTAGTCGCGGCCGGTACTCTTCTTGTACCAGTCCAGAATGCGGCCGACGAAGGGGGAGATCAGCGTGACGCCCGCTTCGGCGCAGGCAATCGCCTGATGCAGACCGAAAAGCAGCGTCAGATTGCAGTGGATGCCCTCTTTTTCGAGCACCTCCGCGGCGCGGATGCCTTCCCAGGTGGAGGCGATCTTGATCAGGATTCGCTCCCGCGGAATGCCCGCCTGCTCGTACTGGCTGATGATGGAGTGCGCTTTGGCGATGGTGCCGTCCGTGTTATACGAAAGCCGGGCGTCGACTTCAGTGGAAACGCGGCCCTTGATGATCTGCAGAATCCGGCGGCCAAATGCGATGGCGAGCCGCTCGAAGGCGAGGTTGGCTACCTTCTTCGGATCGGCCCCGTCACCCAGTTCCCTGCGCGCATCGAGCAGGGTGCCATCCACGATGCCGGCGTACTTCGGCATCTCGGCGGCGGCGGTGATCAGCGAGGGGTTGGTGGTAGCGTCGCGCGGCTGAAACTTCTCGATGGCTTCGATATCGCCGGTGTCCGCGACGACGACCGTCATTTCCCTCAGCTGTTCCAAAAGATTCATGGACATGACTCGATGAATTTCCTCTGCTCCCATCATCGCGCACCGCGGGCCGTTTCCGGACGCGCGATGCCGCCTAATGCGGGACGACTTCGTCCTTTTCGATTTTGCCGTCGCGGATGTGAACGATGCGGTGCGCGTGGAGGGCGATATCGTGCTCGTGCGTCACCAGGATGATCGTATTGCCCTCCGAATGCAGACGCTCGAACAAAGCCATGATTTCGTTGCCGGTGGCGGTGTCAAGATTACCGGTCGGCTCGTCCGCCAGAAGAATCGATGGCCGGTTCACGAGCGCGCGCGCGATGGCGACGCGCTGCCGCTGGCCGCCGGAAAGCTCATTCGGCTTGTGGTCCATGCGGTGCTGCAGATCCACCTGGGCTAGAGCGGCTTTGGCCCGCTCGATGCGCTCGGCCGGCGGCGTACCGCTGTAGATGAGCGGCAACTCCACGTTATGGAGAGAAGTGGCGCGGGGCAGCAGATTGAAAGTTTGAAAAACGAACCCAATCTCCTTGTTCCGGATGTGCGCAAGTTCGTCGTCCGACATGTCGCTGACAAGGCGGCCGTTGATGAAATACTGCCCGCGCGTGGGAGTGTCGAGGCAGCCGATCAGGTTCATCAGGGTACTCTTGCCCGAACCGGACGGACCCATGATGGCCACGTACTCACCGCGGTGAATTTCGATTTCGACGCCCGACACGGCGTTGATTTCCTGATCGCCCATCACATACGTTTTCCATAAGTCGAACGTGCGGATGACGATGCCTTCGCGTTTGAGCCGCTCGCCGCGAGCGACCGCGTCCTCGGCTGAAGTACCCGTTTCGAGAGCCACTGCCATTCCGTTTTCCTTAACTCGTTGTGGTTGCCGCCGGCGTCTTCTTCTTGTTGTCCACTTTAATCGTCGAAGGGTCCTTCATGGTCCGGATCGCCTGATAGGGCCCGGTGACGATCTCCTCGCCGGGTTCGAGCCCGCTGGTCACCTCGACGTCCGTGGCGCCATTGATTCCGGTCTGCACCTTGCGGAACACTGCCTTCCGGTCCTTCACCACGAAAACGCCGGTGAGTTCCTCGGAGTTGGCTTTCACCCACGCGGCGTCCGGGTTCACCGGCTTCTGCTTGTCCGGAATAAGGTCGGCTTTGGTCCGCGTGGTGAGCGCCTGAAGGGGGATGCCGATCACATCCTTCTTCGTCGCCGTAGTGACCTTCGCCGTACAGGAGAGACCGGGACGAATTTCATCCGGCGGATTATCCATCGCAACCACCACTTTGAAATCCTTCGCCTCCTGGCTGGAGGTTTCGCTCGTGGAGGCGGCAAGGCCAGTGGAGCGGAGAATCGCCGTGTTGCCGATTTCGATCACGTGGCCCGTGAAGATACGGTTCGGAATGGCGTCGATGGTGATCTCGGCCGGCTGATCGAGCTTCACGTTCACGATATCCGTCTCATCCACTTTGACTTCGGCCGTGACGATCGACATGTCCGCAATCGTCATGATGGTGCTGCCGGAGGAATTCTGCACGCCGGGAACCACGGTTTCACCCACGCGAACCGGAAGATAAGTCACCAGCCCGTCAATGGGAGCAACCGCGTTGTGCTTCTTCAATATGTCGTTATAACGATCCAGATTGGCCTTCGTTTGCGCCACTTTTCGCTCGGCGCCGAGCATCTGGGCGCGGAGCTGGGCGAGCTGCGCCCGCGCCTGCACCAGACGGGACTGGGCTTCGGCCACCGCGGCCTTCTGGCCCTCGAATGCGGCCTGGCGCTGCTCATAGTCGGAGCGGGGAATCAGGCCATCTTTGAACAGGGCCTCGCCGCGCTTGAAATCGGCCTGGTAGCGGTCGAGATCCGCCTTGTTGCGATCGAGCGTAGCCTGGAGCGCGGTGATGTTGTCGTCGCCGGCCTTGTACCCGGCTTCGGCGGCGGAAGAGTCGGCTTCGGCGGAACTCAATGCGGCCTGCTGCGCCACCATATCGTCCCGGGACTGCTCCTCATCGATGCGCGCGAGAAGCTGCCCCTTGTGGACGCGGTCGCCTTCCTTCACCAGAATCGACGTGAGCTGCCCCTGGTATTCGGCGCTGATATTGACGTAGTTCCGGGGCTTGATTTCGCCGGAGGCGGTGACCTGGCTGACAAGGTCTTCGCGCGAGACCTTCGCCGTCTGCACCGTGATGATTCCACTCTGGCTGTAACGAACGCTCGCAAGAACGCCCGCTGCGATCAGCAGAACGGCGAGGATTCCGAGTATTATCTTCCAGTTCTTATTCACGAAGGCTCCGGTGAGGGAACGGCTAAAGGCCCAATCGGATAGACGTTCGGCCGCGCGAATTTGTTCGCGCGGATACGGTCAGGATAGCACGCAACAGACGCTTCCCCTGTTCAACCTATTGAAATTCAGCCAGTTACGGTCCTAACTCATTTCCACGTGAGGCTGGCCGGCTGGGACGACTGGCATTGCAGAAGCTGAGTCATACCCGACGTCAGGTCCGTGCAGGCCGTGTCCGTCGCGACGCGCTGCGCGGCTTCCTTTGTATCGCCGCCGCCATTCCGGCACACCGTGCGGCCCTGGTAGCTCATGCAGACCTCGCAGTTGAAACGCGCGCTGTGCGGCGTCAGCGCAATCATGGCGGCGATGATTCCGGCGATGAACAGCACGCCGAGGATAACGGGCCATTTTTTGCGGGATCGGGGCATCGGTTCAGGCGAAGGACGGGCGAACGTTGGGTTCGTTCGGTAAATGCTGTGCGCGTGTCCGGAACTGGCTTTGTCTGGTCATGCAGCCGGCCCCGCGAAGAAGTTGCCCATCTTCCTGAACTTCTGGTATCGCTGCGAGACGGCTTCATCCGCCGTAAGCTTCGAAAGATCCGCCAGCGCGGCGGTAAGCTGAGTCCGGAGCAACCGCGCGGCCTCGGCCGGGTTTTCGTGCGCGCCGCCCACCGGTTCCGGGATAATGCCGTCGATCAGGTTCAACCGGAGGAGATCCTCCGCGGTGAGGCGCAGAGCGGCGGCGGCCTGTTCCGCCTTGGCGGCGTCGCGCCAGATGATGGCGGCGCAACTCTCCGGAGATATGACGCTGTATACGGCGTTTTCCAGCATGAACACCCGATTCGCCACGCCGAGCGCGAGCGCGCCGCCGCTGCCGCCTTCACCGATGCAGATGGCGATAATCGGCACGGGCAGCCGCGACATTTCCCGAAGATTGCGGGCGATGGCTTCCGCCTGGCCGCGCTCCTCGGCATCGATTCCGGGATACGCGCCGGGCGTGTCGAGAAGCGTCACGATCGGGCGGCCGAACTTGGCTGCCAGCTGCATCAGGCGAAGAGCCTTGCGATAACCCTCCGGCTTCGGCATTCCGAAATTCCGGTGCAGTTTCTGCTTGGTGTCGCGGCCCTTTTGCTCGCCGATGATCATCACGGGATGCCCGTCCAGCATGGCCATGCCGCCGACGATCGCCGCGTCGTCCCCGAAAACGCGATCGCCGTGCAGCTCGTGGAAGTTCTCGAAGACCGTCTCGATGTAATCGAGCGCGTGCGGCCGTTTCGGATGCCGGGCATTCTGCACGCGCTGCCATGGCGATTGCGTGATTGCGGGCGCCGGTTCGGCCTCAGCTTGCATCGTTAACAGGATACGACGGGGCGGCAGGCAGAGCGGCGTAAAGTTCTCAAAGCGCCGGGGCCAGTGGCGGTGAACGCGGAAATACGCGCCGCGGGGCGGTCAGTCCGGCAGGGTGATGGGGCCGCGCACGGCCACCGCGCCGGCAGTCGGGAAATCCTTCGGCACGGGATAGCTCACCGGGCGGCGCGCCAGCCACTGCAGGGCGCGGGGAACGATGGTCTGGACGGCCGCATCCCGCACGCTTGCGGGCTGCACGTCGCCCTGCCACACGTGGCCATAGGTTGAAACGTAAACGCGCCCTTTGCCAAAAGAGGTGGTCCACTCGACCGGCCAGAGCAATCCCAGCCCCGGCCTCGAATCCCGGGCATAAGCCAGCACATGAATGTGGCTGGCCGGGCCGCGGGCGTAGTAGTAGACTTCCAGATCCGGCGACAACCACGCCCGCGGCAGCCCGGCATGGATGGGGTCATCGGCGAGCCGCGTGACCAGAACGTTGCCGCGCGGTCCGTGTCCGGTGCCGAGTCCGCTGCCGGGCGGAATGCGCAGGAGCCGTCTCGAACCGGTGATCTGGAGCGCCGTCCCGTAATTCGCATCGCGCCAGCAGAGCCCCACCATCGCCTCATAGCTTTTCCAGCCGACGAAAGCGTTCTCAGCCGAATGATAGATGTACACGCCGCCGCCGTTGCGAACGTACTTCACGAAAGCTTCCTTCACCGCGTCGGGCCAGTGAGGCTTCGCCGCCGGTGGCGCGCCGATGTCGTTGCACGTCTGGATGACAGCGTCGTAGGCGTCGAAATGCGGCCGCCACTCTGCCCACCCGGCGGAGCCGGGAGGCGGCATCGTACTCACGTTTACGGCGAACCCTCCGGCGGCTGCCAGCATGCCGCGCAGGAGCGCCGTGTTCTGCCGCCAGGCGTGGTTGCTGAATCCATCCACGATGAGCACGCGCAAGGGGCTGTCCGGCGTGTAACGCAGCCTTCGGGCATCGCCGGAAACGCTGGCGGCAATGGCGCATACGAATAGCGTGGCGAGGCGAACAACGCGGTTCATCGGGGGATTCTCCGATGATGCTGCAAATTCGCTTTGCGCGCAATCATTCGGCGGGCAGCCGCTGCGCCGGGGCCATGTGGAACAGCGCTGTACTCGCCGAGCTTATAGACAATCGCCGCGAGGACAATCCCGGTTGACGCGCGCTGCCCTGCCGCTCTAAGCTAAGAATTCTTGGTATGGGACGCAAGGCGCAAAAGAACGATTCACTGCCGGGTTCCCTCGACATGCTGATTCTGCGGACGCTCTCCCTGCGCGCGCTCCACGGCTACGGCATCGTCCAGCACATTCAGCAGACTTCCGGCGATGAACTCCTTGTGGAAGAGGGCTCGCTTTACCCCGCGCTCCAGCGCCTCGAGTTGAATGGCTGGATCGAAGGCGAATGGGGCGTCACGTCGAACCACCGGCGGGCGAGGATCTACAGGATCACGGCCGCCGGCCGCCGGCAGCTCGCCGTCGAAACTCAAAAGTACGCCAGGCTTACGCTCGCCATCGCGCGCGTGATGGGAGCGGAGTAACGGAGATGCTGCGGCGGCTCCGCTATTGGATGAATCACGCCCGCCGCGGCGAGGCGCTGCGCGAGGAAATGGAACTCCACCTTGCGGAACGGGCAGCAGAACTGGAAGCAGCCGGCATGGCGCCGGAGCGCGCCCGGGCGGAAGCGCGCCGGCGCTTCGGCAACGCCCAGCTGAAGCACGAGGAATCAAGGGAAATCTGGATGACGCGCTTTTGGTCCGAACTGAGCCAGGACCTTCGCTATGGCTTTCGCGCCATGGTGGCCAACAAGGGATTCAGCGCGCTTGCGGTGCTTTTGCTGGCGCTCGGCATCGGCGCCAACACGGCCATCTTCAGCTTCATGGATTCGATTCTGTTGCGCTCGCTGCCGGTGGCCGATCCCGAGCGGCTGGTGGTGCTCGACTGGCGCAGCCGCCCGCCGCAGAACGCCAGCGGGCAGTGGAACCACGTCATACACGGGCTGCAGGGCGTTCTCTGGCCAGGCGACAAGGGCAATCTGGAGAGCGGCATGTTCCCTTACCCCGCGTTCGAGACGCTGCGCGAGAATAATCCGGTCTTTTCCACGCTCTTCGGCTACTTCAACGGAATGAAACACAACCTGTCCGTCCACCTCGGTGAAGGCGGCGGAGGCCAGGCGACCAGCGCGAGCACCGAGTACGTCACCGGCGATTATTTCCGCGGCCTCGAAGTGATGCCGGCCGCGGGACGTCTGATCGACTCCGAAGATGACCGGCGAGGCGCCCCGGCGGTGGCCGTCATCAGCTTTGCCGCAAGCCAGAGCCGCTTTGGAACGCCGGCGAATGCGATCGGGCGTTCGATTCTGGTTGATAACGTGCCGTTCACGGTTATCGGCGTCGCGCCGCCGGAGTTCTTCGGAATCGATCCCGCGGCGGCCCCGGACCTTTACCTTCCGCTGCACGCGAACGTGCTGATCGACGGCGCCCGGGCGGCCGCCATGTATCCCAACGGGAACTTCTACTGGATGGAAATGATGGGCCGTCTGCGGCCTGGGGTGACGATGGCCGAGGCGCAGGCGGCGCTGGCCCCCCGCTTCGGGCGATGGGTAGCCGGCACTGCGACGACCGCGGGTGAGCGCGCCAATCTGCCCGCGCTGGCGCTGAATCCCGGCTCCGCCGGTCTGGGCAGCCTGCGCCGCAGATATTCGAAGCCCCTGTACGTGCTGCTGACCATGGTGGCGTTGATCCTCACCATCGCTTGCGCCAACATCGCCAATCTGCTGCTGGCGAGGGCCGCCGCGCGCCGCCGCGAAATGGCGGTCCGGATCAGCCTGGGAGCGGGCCGGTTCCGCGTCGTGCGCCAGTTGCTTACCGAGAGCCTGATGCTCGCCTCTCTCGGCGGAGCATGCGGAATTCTGTTTGCCGTCTGGAGCATGCGATGGCTGACGGTTCTGCTCTCGAACGGGCAGGAGAATTTTACGCTGCACGCGGAATTGAACTGGACCGTGCTGGGCGTCACCGCGGGGCTCTCCGTACTGTGCGGCCTGCTGTTTGGCCTCGCTCCGGCGATGCAGTCCACGCGGCCGGACGTGCTGCCCGCGCTGCAGAATGGCCGCTGGGGCGGACCGCGCCGCCGGGCCCAGCAGGTTCTGGTGGTCGCCCAGATCGCCATCTCTTTTCTCATCCTGGTCGCCGCGGGCCTGTTTGTCCGGACCCTCGACAACCTGCATTCCGTCCAGCTGGGTTACGCCCGCGAGGACATTCTTCTGTTCTCGCTGAACGCTCGCCAGGCCGGGCATCGCGCTCCGGAGATCTCGACGTTTTACATGGACCTGCGCCGGCGCCTCGAATCGATTCCCGGCGTGAGCAGCGCTTCTTTCTCGCAATCTTCGATCATCAACGCCGGCCACGCGGGCGGAGCATACCGGGGCGCCATCAAGGTGGGCGCCACCACCGTACTCGGCGCCAGCGTCATGGATGCCGGGCCGCGTTTCCTCACCACCATGCGGATTCCCATCCTCGCCGGGCGCGAGATCGACGAACACGATCTGCCGGGCTCCACGCCGGTTGCCGTCATCAGCGAGCGGATGGCGCGGACTTACTTCCGGAACCAGAATCCGGTGGGCCAGCGCATCACGCTTGTGGACGACAATCGCGATCTCCAGATCGTCGGCGTCTCCGGGAACCTGCGCTTCGGCGGTTTGAAAGGAGAGGAGAAGAGCCCCATCACCGTGTTCACCGCGGCCAGCCAGTTCCCGCCGGACCGCGTGACGTACGCGCTGCGCACCGCGGGTGATCCGCTCAGTTTCGTGAAGAGCGCGCAGGAGGTGGTACGCGAGGCGGATCAGGGCTTGCCCGTCATGAACGTGATTACCCAGGCGGCGGAAATCGATCGCACCATCAGCCAGGAAGTGACGTTCGCGAAACTGTGCACGGGCTTCGCGCTGCTCGCGCTGCTGATCGCGTGCGTGGGGCTCTACGGAACCATGTCGTACAACGTGACGCGGCAAAGCGGCGAGATCGGGGTCCGCATGGCGCTGGGCGCGCAACGCGGGGCGGTGGTCTGGATGGTGCTGCGCCGCGTGCTCGCATTGGGGGCGATGGGCCTCGCCATCAGCGTGCCTGCCGCGTTGATCGGCACAAGGCTGGTCAGATCGTTTTTGTTCGGAACGCGGCCCAATGATCCGGCAACACTGGCGGTGGCGGCCCTCATCCTGCTGAGCGCCGCGGTTGCCGCCGGCTACGGTCCGGCAAGGCGGGCTTCCCGGATCGATCCCCTGGCGGCTCTGCGGCAGGACTGAGACAGCGCCGCCGGCAGCGGCGCTTCGGAAATCAGATCCCTTCCGCGATAAACGGCGGCGAGCCGGCGCGGCTGATGATGCCACGCTGCTCGAGCAGCCGGATGGCTTCTTCGCTGGATAACCTGTCGAGGCCGATGGCGTTTCCCGGCGCCCGGCCCGGCACGATTACGATGAATCCCGCCGCCCTCGCCAGTTCCAGCGCTTCGTCCGAAGGCGATTCGGCCACCACCACTGCCACGCCGCGGTCGAACAACTCACGCTCCAGCAGGCGGGCGAACTCGTTGTCGTCCACCGCGAGCACGGCGGCCACGTTGCCATAGCGCTCGGCCCGTTCCGCCGCCGAAACCTGGCCGCGCCGGTCTTCCTGGCCTTCGAGCGCCACGATCATGCCCGCGCCCATGGTCTCGTTCGTAAGCGGGTCGATGAAGATGAACGCCCCGGTGGAGCGGTTGGCGGAGTACGGGTCAAAG
>DAIDJK010000223.1 GCA_027450225.1 Bryobacterales bacterium
GCCGATCAGTATCGCAAGGTAGCCAAAGCTCACAGCGATCTTTCTGAAGTGGTCGGCAAGTACCGCGAATACAAAATCGCCGCATCGCAGCTCGATCAGGCGCGGTTGATGCTGACCGAACCCGACGCCGAGATGCGCGAACTGGCTCAGCTCGAAATCGAGCGCCTCGATCCTGAGATCGCGCAAATCGAGCAGGATCTCAAGCTGCTTCTGCTTCCGAAAGACCCGAACGACGATAAAGACATCGTTCTTGAAATCCGGGCGGGCACCGGCGGGGACGAAGCCAGTCTCTTCGCGGCGGAAATCTTCCGCATGTATATGCGGTACGCCGAAACGCAGCACTGGCGCGTCGAAGTTACCTCGTCCAGCGAATCGGGCATCGGGGGACTCAAGGAAGTTCTCGCGCTCATCAGCGGCAACAAAGTCTTCAGCCGGCTGAAGTATGAAAGCGGGGTGCATCGCGTGCAGCGCGTGCCGGCGACCGAACAGCAGGGCAGGGTACACACTTCCGCCATCACGGTCGCGGTTCTTCCGGAAGCGGACGAAGTTGAAATCAGGATCGAAGAGAAGGATATCCGGATCGACACGTTCTGCTCTTCGGGGCCCGGGGGCCAGTCGGTGAATACCACTTACTCCGCGGTTCGCATCACTCACCTGCCCACAGGTGTTGTCGTTTCCTGCCAGGACGAGAAATCGCAGATCAAGAACCGCGCCAAGGCTCTCCGCGTTCTGCGTTCCCGTCTTTACGAGATGGAACTGGAGAAGCAGCAGGCCGCCATCGGCGCCGAACGGCGCAGCATGGTGGGAAGCGGTGATCGCAGCGAGAAGATTCGAACTTATAATTTTCCGCAGAATCGCGTGACCGACCACCGGATCGGCCTTACGCTCCATCAGCTCGATCTGGTGATGGACGGCCGGCTCGATCCCATCATCGACGCGCTGATCGCTCACTATCAGGCCGAAAAGCTGCGCGGCGAAGGCAGTCTCGACGCCGCGGCCGATTGAGCTTTCTCGATATCCGAACCGCCATTGCGCAGGGCGCTGATCTGCTCCTTGGCGCCCAGGTTTCCGAGCCGCGGCTCACGGCCGAACTGCTTCTCTGCCACGCTCTGGGCGGCCGCGAACGCTCGTATCTTTTCGCGCATCCCGAGCAGGCGCTGCGGGAAGTCGAATGGATTCATTACGGCCGCTATCTCGATCAGCGAATGCGCGGCAAGCCGCTCCAGTACATCACCCACAGGCAGGAGTTCTTCGCGCGCGACTTTCTGGTGACGCCGGACGTGCTGATCCCGCGCCCCGAAACCGAACTCCTGGTGGAAACGGTGCTAAAGGCCGGACAGCGCGAGCGCGTCATCGACGCCGGTACAGGTTCTGGCGCAATCGCCGTAACGCTGGCGCTCGAATCGAAGTCGCGTGTGATTGCCTCCGATATTTCATTGGCGGCGCTGGCAGTCGCTCGCGCGAATGCGGAGCGGCATCACGCGCCTGTCGAATTCGTAGCGGCTGATCTGCTCGCGCCTTTCGAAGCGGAGTCGGCGAACGTCATCGTGTCAAATCCACCTTACGTGCCCGCCCGTGACCGCGATTCTCTCCAGCGCGAAGTCCGCGACTGGGAGCCGCATATCGCTCTGTTCGGCGGCGAATCGGGCCTTGACATATACCGGCGGCTGCTGCCGGAGGCCGCCCGCGTTCTGAAGCCCGGCGGCATACTGGCCGTCGAGATCGGTCTGGGGCAGTCCGCAGCGGTTGTTGAGATGGCCCAGGGATTCGTGAACTCTCGTGTGATTGCCGATCTCGCACGCATCCCGCGCGTGCTAGCCTTCGAAAAGCCGTGAATCCAGCCGGAACGCGGACGGTCTTTCATCTCGACATGGACGCTTTCTTCGTCTCGGTGGAGGAGTTGTTCGATCCCTCGCTTAAAGGCAAGCCTGTCGTGGTCGGAGGCAAGTCGAATGAGCGCGGCGTTGTCTCGGCGGCGTCTTATGCGGCCCGCAAGTTTGGCGTGCATTCCGCCATGCCGCTGCGAACCGCGTACAAGCTCTGCCCGCAGGCCGTCTTTGTAGAAGGCCATCCGCAGCGTTACCGCGAGTATTCCGGCCGCGTATACGAAATCCTTCAGTCCTATTCTCCAGCAGTTTCGATGGCGTCGATCGACGAAGCTTACATTGACATGACTGGCACTGCGCGCCTGTACGGACCCCCGCTGCGCGCCGCGCACCGGCTGCACGAAGCCATCAAAACCGCCACGCAACTCAATTGTTCCATCGGCATCGCCACGTCGCGTCTGGTCGCCAAGATCGCGTCCGACCAGGCCAAACCGAACGGCATTCTTTTCATCCTGCCCGGCCTCGAACCCCGCTTTCTCGCGCCGCTCGAGGTCCGGAAGATACCAGGCGTAGGGAAGGTGATGGAGAAGAACCTGCACTCCATCGGCATTCATCGCATTGGCGATCTGGCGGCTCTCGAGGAATCCGATCTCGAACGGCGTTTCGGCAAGTGGGGACTCGCGCTGGCGGGCAAAGCCGTGGGCCAGGACGCGGGGGGATGGTTCGATGGCGAGATCGGCGAACGGTCCGATCCGAAATCCATCAGCCACGAGCACACGTTCTCCGTTGATACTGCCGACGCTTCTCAACTCGAGTTCACGCTCGCCCATCTGGCCGAGAAGGTCGCGCGGCGCCTGCGCGAGCACTCCCTCGCCGCCCGCACCGTCCAGCTGAAACTTCGTTACTCGGACTTCACCACCATCACGCGCGCACGCACGCTCCTCTCGCCCACCCAGCTGGATATCGATCTCATTCAGGAATCGCGGGCGCTGCTGCAGGAGAATTGGGACCGCTCCCGCGCCATCCGCCTCATCGGCGTGCACGTTTCAGGCTTTGAGCAGGACGCGCAGCCCAGCCTGCTCGACGGCGCCCGTACCGAAAAGTGGACGCAGGCGCTCAAAGCCGCCGATGAGTTGCGGGACCGATTCGGCGAGTCCGCCGTCTCGCTGGGTATAGGGCTTGCCGGGCGTTATCGCGAGCGCGTACAGGAAAATCCCGCCGCCCTTCCCGGCAAGGAACCGCGAAAATAGTTTTCGATTATTGATTCAGCGGCAGCCGCAGATACAGGGGACTCTCGTGAAGCTGCACGGTTTCGCTTTGGGATCGACCGTCCTTCTCCACTCTCACGTTATAGGTACCCGGAGGCAGGGAGATCTCCGCGGGCGTGATCTGCGGGGTCTGCTGGCCGTTGATGAAGATATTCGCGCCCGCGGGATTCGTCGTCACCATGAGCGTGCCAAATGGCCGCCGCAATGTGATCTCCGGAATCTCGACCGCGGTCTCACCCACGTTGATGTCGCGATACTCCGGCTGGAAACCTGCCTGCACGATGGTGAGGTGATGAATGCCCGGAGCCGCCTGGAGCATGCAGGGCGTCGCGCAGCCGTCCTTTGCGTCGCCATCCATCACCGCTTTGGCTCCAGGCGGATTTGAGGTGACCCAAACATCGTGCAGCGCCGCCGCGGGAATGCGAACCGTCTCGCGGATCGCGCGCTCGCCCGTGTCCGGCTGTACGGGAACCGGACTGGGTTTTGCCGCCATTTGCGGGGACGCGGGCTGGGCGTTCACCGGCTGCACGGTCTCCGGACCAGGTTGTCCCGGCTTCTCCCCTGTGTTCGCCGTGCCCGGCGAGGCTGAATCGTTCTCCGCGGCATCGTGGGATTCGTCGGCTTTTGCATCGGTGCTCTGTGCGCCGGGCGGGGTATCGGCCACCGCGGGTGTTTGCTGCGCGACGGCAGGCGGAGATCCGGATTTAGACGCTTCCGCGACTGGAGTTGCGCCCGAAGCCCCCGGCAGGTCTCCCGATCGCCAGGCAAAGAATCCCATGGCGGCCAGCACGCCCAGCACTCCAAGAAGTACGGGGGCCACGCGCCAGCCTTTCGGCCTCGCGGCAGCCGCCAGAACCGGCGCAACGGTCGCGCGCGGACCTTCGTGCCCTACTTCAACGGTGGGCATGGCAGCGGCGGCGCCCGCCGGAAGCGTCATCCATCCCCGCGATTCGGCGCACGCCATCTCCAGCGCAAGCACGAACGCCGCGCAACTCTGGTAGCGGTCCTCCGGCTTTTTCGCCAGACCTCGCCGCAGCACTTCGTCGATCTGCGGCGTCAGCGTGCCGTTGATGCGATGCGCGGGCTGTGGCTCTTCGCCAACAATCCTGAAAATCACCGTGCTCAGATGCTCGCCAGTAAAAGGCCGCTCCCCGGTCAGAATCTCGTATGCGATCACTGCCAGCGAGAACTGATCCGATCGCCCGTCCACCGCCAGTCCCTGCACCTGCTCGGGCGACATATAGTTCGGCGTCCCCACGATCGCGCGCGTGATGGTGGAATGCATGCCCGAGGCGATTTTCGCGATACCGAAATCCGTCACCTTCACCGCGCCGTCTTCGTCCGTCATGATGTTGGCCGGTTTCACGTCGCGGTGCACAATGCCCTTGTTGTGCGCGTAGTCGAGCGCGAGCGCAGCCTGACGCAGAATGCGCAGCATGTTCGCGCCGGAAAGAGGCTTGTCGGACGCGAGAATCTTCTCGAGCGTGGGGCCGTTGACGTATGCCATCGCGATATACGCCACGCCCTCGTCTTCATCCATGTCGTAGATTGTGACGATGTTTGGATGAGAAAGAACGCCGGCGGATCTGGCTTCGCGGAAGAGTCGTTCGCGAAGCCGCTCGCGCTCGGCGGCGTCATCGATATCCCGAATGCGAATCGTCTTGATCGCGACGGGCCGGCCGATCGTAGGATCCACCGCGTGATAAACCACTCCCATTGCGCCCCGGCCGAGTTCGCTCACAATGCGATACCGGCCGATCTGATCCATATTTTCAGGTTACACGTCAGTTGAGAGCAACGGGGGGCGTTGCCTGTCCGGAACCAGGCTCCAGGGAAGACGTGAAAGGCCGCCTGACATAGCGCGCTTCCCCCTGCCATACATCGCCCACCAGGAATTCCACCAGGTTGGGCCGGTAATGATAGGGATCGCTGAAGTTTTCCCTCACCCGCGTAATGTCGTTGGCGTAATCGAAATCGTAAACCGGACCAAGCGCGGCCAGATCGGCCCGGAACTGCGCCGCATCCCGCTCCAGATGGAAATCGTGAATGCGATTCTGCAAATCCACATGAGTCGGAAAGATGATGAATCGGAGATTCACTCCATGCGCCCGGCAATAATCGGCTACGCGTACCAGCTCGCGATGATACTTGACCGGATAGACGTAATTGGTATAGAACGCCGCCGTAAGAACATCGATCTGGTGCCGCCAGAATGCTTCACGGCTCATGCCCGGGTCGTCCAGATGCAGCGTGACTCCCTGCGAGGCGCTGTAAGCGTCATAGGCCGCCGCCTCTACCACCGTACGGTTCACGAAATAGAGCGCCGGATTCGCGCGGATCGAGGTATAGGTCTTCGTGCGGGCCGCGTAATCGTAATCATTGTAAACGTTCAGATTCAACCCGAAATCGACTTCCGTCAGGCGTGTCCTGCGCGACGCGAACCAGAAGATGTCCATCATCTCGTTCATCGTGCCGCCGCCGATGCCGAAATTGAAATACTCCCGGCCCGTAGCCGCGTCCACCTTCGCGACCGGCAGATTATCCATACGCGAATCGCCGATCAGAATGCGCGATACAGGGTGGCGATCGAATTCTTCCATCTTCCAGAAGCACTCATTCAAAGCCTGCGCGATGTGTTTTTTCACCGGCGTGGGCACGGGCGATGGCGTACCGAGGAAGTTGAACGGATCAATGATGGCGATGCCGGTCCAGAAGATCAGGAACGGGAGGCTGAACAGGAATAGTCGCTGGACGAGGCGCGGCATGAGCTAGAACTGGAAGTAAATAAACTGCTGCGCGCTGTTGAATGCGCCAAAAAACAGAATCGCGATGATGGATGCGTAATAAACACTCCATCGCACCCAGACGGGCTGGGCTTCAAGCAGGCCGCGCACGCTGCCGCGGCGCTGCAGAAGATCGGTGAGCATGAGCAGCGCGATGCACATGACGCCGATCACGAAATCCGTCTTGTCCTGCCGCATGATGATGTTCATTTTGACGAACGGCAGGCGGTGCATGTCCGCCATCAGCGTGCCCATTCCGTCGAACATGTGGCGCGTGATGTAGAAAGCGTCGGAAAGCGAATCCGCGCGGAAGAAAACCCAGGCGAAGCAGGTCAGGGTGAACGTGTAAAGAATGCGCAGGCCACGCAAAGGCCAGCGCCACAGGCTGGATTCCGGAATGGCCGGCAGGCGAGACCCGGCATAGCGCTTCGCCACGATTTCGGCGATGAGGTAGCCTCCGTTCAATCCACCCCAAAAAAGATAAGTCCAGTTCGCGCCATGCCAAAGGCCGCTCAGCAGAAATGTGACCATCAGGTTGAAGTACCAGCGGGGCTTTGACACGCGATTGCCGCCCATCGAAATGTAGAGATAATCGCGAAACCAAGTCGAAAGCGAAATATGCCAGCGCTTCCAGAACTCGGCAATCGACTGGCTCAGATATGGCTGGTTGAAGTTCTTCATGAGCGTAAAGCCCATCACCTGAGCGGAGCCGAGCGCGATATCCGTATAGCCGGAAAAGTCGCAATAGATCTGAAACGCGAAGAAGACTGTCGCGACGATGAACGAGATGCCCTTGTAAGAATGCGGCGAGTCATAAACCTGGTTCACGAAGGGCGCAAGCCGGTCCGCGATCACCACCTTCTTGAAGTAGCCGAACATCATCAACTGCAGTCCGGCTACCACGCGCGTGTAGTCGAAGTGATGCTCTTCGCGAAACTGATGCAGCAGGTTCTGCGGCCGCTCAATAGGGCCTGCAACCAGCTGGGGATAGAACATCACGTAAAGCGCGAAGATGCCCAGGTTTCGCTCCGCTGATGTATGGCCGCGGTAAACCTCCACCGTGTAACTCAGCGACTGAAATACATGGAACGACAGACCAATCGGCAGGAGCATTCGCAGGAACGGAACGGAATAAGGCATTTCCGCGTAATGAAATAAATCGGTAAAGGCCTGATTGACGAAGTTGAAGTACTTGAAGAACATCAGCACGCCAAGATTGGCGCAGATGCTGGCCAGCAGGTAAAGCTTGCGCCGGGGCTGCGGCGCGTGCTCGATCGCGATGCCCGAAACGTAATCGACGGAAATAGTGAAAGCCAGTATGAGGATGTATACCGGCTTGAACACCATGTAGAAATAACAACTCGCGGCCAGCAGAAGGGCCCATCGGAACCGGTGCGGAATCGCGAAGTACAGGCCCGTGACGAGGATGAAAAACAGGACAAACGGGAGAGAGTTGAAGAGCATCGCGCCGCAGGCTGCTTTTCGGTAATTTTAACAGCCGAAGCGGAGAAAGCGCCTGGAATCAGTGCTACAGAGCCCGGAACAGGCGCGCCGCTGCCCTCAGGCACTAGCGCGGTTGAATTCGTCCACCAGGTCCAGTCCTACGCCGTCGAACGATGGATAGAGGACGCGCGCGCGTTCGAGCGCCGCATCCACATTTGGCAGAATATTTTCGCGCCCGAGTTCGTCCACCAGAGACGACCCTTCGAGCAACTTTGCCGGCTGATCCCGCGCGCCGCATAACAGCAGGGTCCGTCCGGATGCCCTCAGCCGCTGCGCGAACTTCTCGATCGCGTGCAGACCTGTCGCATCGAGCGCGGTCATGTTCCGCAGCCGGAGAATCACCAGCGGCGGGAACGCGCTGACGTCGCGCGTGGCGTCGATCAGCTTCTCGGTCGTGCCGAACAGGAACGGCCCGTGAATGCGAAGAATCTTCACATAGGCCGGCACCTGCTTGTCCTGCAGCACATGGACTTTGCCGCCGTGGATGTATTCGTCGGTCACCGGCGCAACCGTTGTGGTTTCCGCTATGCGATGGATATAAAGCAGAGCCGCCAGAGCCATTCCCACGCCCACCGCCACCGTCAGATCCGCCAGCACCGTCAGTGAAAACGTCGCGGCCCAAACCGCGATGTCTGCTTTCGAAAGCCGCAGGATCACGCGAATCTCCCGCCACTCGCCCATGTTCCACGCCACCACGAACAACACCGCCGCCAGCGTCGCAAGCGGTATAAACCTCGAGGCGGGCGCGGCCACCAGCAATATTGCGAGCAGCGTCAGCGAGTGGATCATACCCGAGACCGGTGACTGCGCGCCGGACCGGATATTCGTCGCGGTTCGCGCAATCGCGCCTGTCGCCGGAATGCCGCCGAACAGCGGCGCCGCGCAGTTCGCGATACCTTGCGCAATCAGTTCCACGTTTGAGTTATGCCGGTCACCCGACATGCCATCCGCCACCACGGCCGAAAGCAGGCTCTCCACCGCGGCCAGCATCGCCACCGTGAATGCGGAAGGCAGCAGCGGCATCAGATGCCCGATGTCGAAGCGCGGAATCGAGAGCCCCGGAAAACCCGGCGTGATGCCGCCAAACCTGGTTCCGATCGTTTCCACGCGAATACCGGCAACCGCGCAAACCACCGTAGTGAGGATCAACGCCACAATCGACCCTGGTACGCGCCGCGTAATCTTCGGGAATCCGAGAATTATCGCGATGGTGAAAGCCGTCAGCCCCAAAGCGAACCAGTTCAAAGTTCCGATGTTGGCCGCCAGCACCTTCAGCCGCGGGATGAATTCGCTCGGTACCGCGCCTGTCTTCAGACCCAGCGCGTCTTTTATCTGCGTGGATGCGATCAGCAGCGCGATGCCGTTTGTGAACCCGATGGTAACCGGACGTGGAATGAATCGAACCGCCGAACCGAGGCCCGTCGCGCCCATCACGATCAGCATCACGCCGGCCATCAGCGTGACCAGCGCGAGTCCGCCGATCCCGAACTTCGCGATGATTCCGGCCACAATCACGACGAAAGCGCCCGTCGGTCCGCCGATCTGCACGCGCGATCCGCCCAGCGCCGAGATGACAAAGCCCGCGACAACCGCGGTATACAGGCCCGCCTGTGGCGTGACTCCGCTCGCAATCCCGAATGCCATCGCCAGCGGCAAAGCCACCAGCCCGACGGTCAGCCCGGCGATCAGATCCTGAGTAAATTTGTGCAGATTGTAGTCGCGCAGGCTCAGAACGGACTTCGGAGCCCAGCGTTCCGGTATGAACATCAGCTGGTGTTCTAATTCTCACATGCCCCGGCGGGAAAGTGCCCCGAAATGAAGCGCGTTTAATTCCGGGGATCGTTCAACATCGTCCAGCAGCGCAGCACTTCCGCCACGCTCCATGCCTGAGCGATGCAGCCGCGGGGCGTGTGCGGCTTCTCCGCATCGAACACTTCGCTGATCGACCCGATGCATGCGCGGCTCAGTTCTTCATTGAAATCCGAGATGAATTTCCGCGCTTCTTCCTTTTTATCCGGGTACACCTTCAACCATGCGTCGACAAACGGCCCGATCAGCCATGGCCAGACCGTGCCCTGGTGATAAGCCGCATCGCGGGACCGCAGATCGCCGTCGTATCTCGGCTTGTAATCCGGATCGTCCGGCGCCAGCGATCGCAGCCCCGGCGGCGTCAGCAGTTTGTTCCGCACGGTTTCGAGCACCGGCTGCCAGCGATCCCTGTCCAGCACGGGGTGCGTCAGTGAGATCGGGAAGATCTGATTCGGGCGGCACTTCGGATCGTCGCCCTCCGGTCCGTCGATCACGTCGTACAAATAGCCGCCGTCGCCGTACCAGAAGCGCTTGTTGAAAGATTCGCGTACCCGGTCCGCCAGCTCCGAGTACTTTGCCGCCGCAGCCGCGCTCTGTTCCTGTTCGATCCAGCCTGCCAGCAGGCGCAATGAGTTGTACCAGCCGGCGTTGATCTCCACTGGCTTGCCGCGCCGCGGCGTCACCACCCAGTCGCCCACCTTGGCATCCATCCACGTGAGCTGAACGCCCTCCTGGCCTTCCGCGATCAGGCAGTCCTTCTTGTCCATATGGATGTTGAACTTCGTGCCTTCGATCTGGTGCTCGACGACGTCGATCAGTTTCGGCAGCATCAACTGCAGCGTCACCCGGTCGTTCGTCGCACTGAGATATCGCGCCAGCGCATGAAAAAACCAGAAGGATGCGTCGGCGGTGTTGTAGAGTCCGGCGTGCTGCCCCTCCGGAAACATGTTCGGGATCAGTCCGTCTTTGATGTAGTGCGCGAACGTGCGCAGAATCCACTTCGCTTCCGCCGCGCGCCCGGTGGCCAGCGTCAAACCTTCCAGGCTGATCATTGTGTCGCGGCCCCAGTCGAGGAACCAGTAGTAGCCGGCAATCACGGTACGCAACTCTTCGCCGGCCGCATGCGCGCGGGCCAGATCGTCGGCCCGTCCGGTCGGCGCAATCAGAAACTGATCGGCCGCGAGCGCCAACTCCGCCCCCAATCCCGTTTGAGCGGCGGGGACGGCCTGCGACAGCAATTGCTCACGCCGGTTCAGTTCCGATCGATGCGCCTCGTCCGGCGACATGGCATGGATCACATCCCACTGCTCGGTGGAAGCGATGAATGTCAGAGTCTGGCCGGGCTCAAGATCGAAGCGAAAATAGCCGGGCGACCACATTGAACCGCAGGATTCGTATCCACGATCCGCCTCCGTGGCGAAGAAGATGTCCTTCACCACCTTGCGATCCGCGGTGAAGGCCGCGTGCGGGTCGCAATGCATCTTCAGGACGGGAAAATCCGTGCTCTTCGCCGTCACTTCGAATCCGTCATTGCACAGGCTGATCATGTAATCCGCGTGCAAGTCCGTGCTTACCGGGGCATCGTGCCCGCGAAAATGCACGCCTGGCCGCAGACCGAGCCGCACCGCTTCCTGGCCCTCCAGCTGGTAGCGCACGTATACCGTGTTCTGCCGGTTGGGCATCCACAGGCGTTTTTCGAGTACCGACCCATTGATCCGGTACCGCCAGACCGGCAGGCCGCCCTCCAGCAGAAACTCTTCCGGCGCAAGCGTATTCTTGTTGTCGCCTGTCAATTCCGTAGGCCCGGTGAACAGGATTTCGCGTTTCGACGTGCGAATCCGTTCGGCCAGAGCGTTCAGCATCATCGTGCGGCCCAGCGGATTCTGCAGCGCTGAAATCAACAGCCCGTGGTAACGCCGGGTCAGGTTGCCGGCCACGGTGCCGGAAGCGTA
>DAIDJK010000224.1 GCA_027450225.1 Bryobacterales bacterium
AGGGCGGAGTGAGAGTTGCGGTCCAGCGGGCCGACCAGGCTGCGCGGGGAGCGCCGCCGCCACCCCGGCCACCGCGGCCACCACGTCCACCGCGTGCCGCGCCGGGCTGGGGAGCCGATCCGCCGAAATCGGGCCCAGGCGGATTCGGAAAATCGATTGCGGCGTCCACGCGTGTAATGGCCGGTTCGCCATCCCAGTAGGCGTTCTTGTAATAGACGCCGGAAAGGCCGTCGCCCGATCCGGAGGCCGGCTTGAGAACATTTGCCGGAATGGCGGGAAGCGGGCCGATGCCGAGCGTTCCGCGCGCGTAAACAACTTTCACGGCGTTGCCGGCGCGCTCGCGGATGCCTTCGAGCGGCGGGGAGAGTTTGCCGACGAAGACATGCGCGCTGCCGGTTTCCATGACCTGCGCATTCTCGCCCGCGTCATCGCCGATCACCGCGAGGGTCTTCACCCTGGAGCCGATCGGGAGAACGCTGCCCGTGTTCTTGAGCAGCACCGCGCCGGCGGATGCGATCTGCTTCGAGAGTTCGATGTGCGCGGGCGTGGAGACGTCGGCATCGGGCGCGCCGGTAGGCGGCGCATCGTAGATGCCGAGGCGGAAGTACGGAACCATGGTGTGGAACACGATGAGGTCCAGCGTGCTGGCGGGGAGTTTGTCCGACTGGATGAGCGAATCGAGTTCCTCAAGAGAAGACACGCGATCGACTCCCGCTCTGGCGGCGGCATAGACGCTGCGCTGAGCGAAGAATGCGTCAGGCTCGATGAAGCCGTCGAAGCCCCATTCGCGAAGACGGCCGAGCAGCGACGGGCTGTTGCACGCAAACTCTCCGTTGATCTGGTTATAGGCGCACATGATGGCGCCGTTGTGGCCTTTCTCCACGGCCTTTTTGAAATTCGGGAGATAGATTTCGTTGAGGGCTTTTTGGGTGATGCGCTCGTCGATTCCCGCGTTATCGGGATAGACGTCCACACGCGTATTTTCCTGATTATTGCCGGCGAAGTGCTTCTCCACCGCGATCACCTTGCGGCTCTGCATGCCGGTGATTTCGGGTACGACCATTTCGCCCATCAGATACGGATCTTCGCCGAAGGTCTCGGCCGAGCGGCCCCAGTGCCAGGTGCGAAGGAGGTTAATGGTGGGCCCGGTGCAGGACGCCATACCTTTGCCGGCAAACTCTTCGCCGACGGCTTCACCGAAGCGGCGCGCCAGATCGCGGTCCCATGTGGCGGCGACCGTGATGACGTTGGGGAACGCGGTGACCTGCTTTTGCCGGGGCTGCGGCGGTCCGTTCCAGCCGCCGGCGATGCCGTTCGGACCATCCTGTCCGGGCGGCGCGGCGAGGCCGAGCTTCCCGCTCGAGCCGCGGAAGGCGACCTTGTCCTGCCAGCTCATTTGAGCCATGGCTTCGAGAGCGCGGCATTCGGGCGTCTGGGTGCGATCCATCCACGGGCGGTCCGTGGACGGGGGATGGCACAGGTCCGAGTTGAAGCCGGGCACGGACGCGACTTTGGCGGACGCGGTCTGCGCGCGGAGGATTTTCATGACCGGGACGGTCGCGATCAGCGTGGCCGCCAGGAGGATCGAGAAACAGGCTCGTCGTTTGCTCATTGCCAGCCCCAGTGTTTCAGAAATCGTAGCGATCGATATTATCTTTCGTGAATACCAGCGGATTGCCGAGAATCACCTGATCGCCATCCACCTGAATGGCGCCGAGCTTTCCGGCGTCGATGGATTTGACGCCCTTGTGAAGCTGCCCGGTGACGGCCTGCTCCGAAGCTTCCACCACGAGATAACCGAGCTTGTGAGTATCCCAGAGAACGATGGACGGCACGACGCCGTTGTGGACATACGGCTTGCAAAGGTTCGGGAGCGAGACGCCGGTGACCTTCACATCCGTGCGGCCGGACTGCTTCACGGCTTCGGCGGCGCCGGGCACGGCCGGAGCGGCGATGGCGACAATGAGCCGCATGTTCGGATAAACCTTCAGCAGCGTCTGGGCTTCGGAGAAGGCGCGGTCGCGATCGTCATCGCTGGGCCGGACGGTGATGAGGCGCAGACCGGGATATCGCGATGCGGTGCGCTCTTTGATGTAACGAATCCATTCGTTCTGATTGGCGGCGCTGAGCGCGCCGGTGATGATGGCGAAATCGCCGGAGCCATGCAGGATGAGATTCGCCTGATCCGCCATGGCGTAGCCGATGGCCTGCGGGGTGGCCTGATCGACAAAGAAATCGCGCGCATCGGGAAGAGCGTCGGCGTCCCAGGTGAGGACCTTGATGCCGCGCGCGCGGGCCTTGCGGAGAACGGTGGAAATGCCCGGCGCGTTGACGACGGAGACGGCGATGGCATCCACGCCGCGCGTAATCCACGCTTCGGCGATTTCGTTCTGGCTGGCGGGATCGAGACTGGTGGGTCCGTCCCAGATCATGTTCGCGCCGGTCTGGTTCGCGGCTTCGACCGCGCCTTCACGGCAGCTGACGAAATAAGGATCGCCCTTGGCTTTGGGCATCACGCCGATGGTGATTTCCCGCTTCGGCGCGGCGGCTGCGCTCGCCGGAACGCCTGCTCGCAGGCTTCGGACCAGCCACCAGTTGCTTCCGGCGACGATCAGCGAGCCCGCGAGAATGACGGCGCTCAGGACCGCCACCTGTGAATTCTTCACCCGATCCTCATCTGCTGCGGCAAGGCTTTCCCGTCTCGTTTTCCGGAACGCGAACTTCGAAATGGCGATGGTGACCACCAGAATGACGCTGGTGAGAATGCCCGCCAGTTCGCCGGGAAACGCGGAGACGCGAAGTCCATTTTGCACTATCACGATGGCGCAGAGGCCGAGCAGCGTGCCCCAGATGCTGCCGCGGCCGCCGAGGATGTCCGCTCCGCCGAGCACCACGGCGGTGATGGCGAGGAGTTCGTAACCGGAGCCGGCATCCGAGCGCGCCTGCCCGAGACGCGCGACATAGATAAGCGACGCAACCGCCGAAGTAAAGCCGGAGAGCGTGTAGGCGAGCGCCAGGCGTTTGTTCACCGGGATGCCTGCCCAGCGCGCGCCATCGCCCGCGAACCCGATGGCCCGAAACGCGCGGCCGTATTTGCTGCGATGCAGCAGCAGCCAGTAGAAAAGGGCGAACAGGATGAGTACGGGCGTCTGGGCTGGGACGAGACCGGCGAGATAGCCCTGGCCGAAATAGAGAAATCCGGACGGGAAGCGGGAGAAATTTTCCACGCCGCGAGTGAGCCCTTCAGCCATGCCGCGGAAGAGCGAATACGTTCCGAGAGTGACGATGAGCGGGGCGCCGCCGAAGCGCGTGATGATGGCGGAATTCAGCGCTCCCCCGGCGATGCCGACCGCAAGCGTCGCGAGAGATGCCGCGGCAATGCTCATTTGCCAGTCCCGCGTGAGATAGCCGAAGACAACGGCGCAAAGGCCCATCATGGAGCCGACGGAAAGGTCGATGCCGCCGGTGACGATAACGGGCGTGAGCGCG
>DAIDJK010000225.1 GCA_027450225.1 Bryobacterales bacterium
CGGACTGGTTGAAGAACCGGATATCCTGCCGCACGCCGTCTTCATAGACTTCGAGATCTTCCTTCGTGAGCCCGCGGGTGACTGCGCCGGACGCGTCATGTGCGACAAACGCGACATTCACCAGGTTTACGTCCACGTGGACATTGAGCGGCGGCGGCTCCTGGGCAAGGGCGGACAGGACCAGAACGAATGCGGCAGAACGCAACAACACATTGAAAATACGTTCGGCGCGGATCGGAGTTCGCAGAAATTCGTCCGCGCTGGCGGTCTGGCCTGGTGTTACGATGTGCCCATGAAACGGGCGGCGCTCCTGGCTCTTCTCTTCGCTTCCGCCATCCTCGCGCAGCGATCCCGATATACGAGCCCGCCGGCCCATGCGTCCGCTACGATTGCCGGCCACAGGATCTCGGTCGATTACTACGCTCCCTCGATGCACGGACGGAAGATCATGGGCGGCCTTGTGCCTTACGGTCAGGTGTGGTGCACGGGCGCCAACATCGCGACAGGTATCACCAGCGACGCCGATCTGCAACTCGGCGACTCGAAAACCGGCCTGCGTCTTCCGAAGGGAAGTTACAGCATCTGGACCATTCCCGGCCCAGCCGAATGGACACTGATCATCAACAAAGAGACGGGCCAGTTTCACCTGAACTACGACTCGTCTCAGGATTTCGGCCGTATGAAGATTGGCGCAAAGAAGCTCACTGCACCGGTTGAAACGTTCCGCATCGACGTGCGGCCGGAATCGGGCACGCACGGCACTCTGACGCTTGTGTGGGAGACGACCGAAGCTTCGGTTCCGATTACCGTTCTCGAATAGCTATACGAGAATATCCTTCACCACATCGCCGGCCACGCCCGTCAGCCGCGCGTCCATGCCCTGATACTTCACCGTCAGCCGCTTGTGATCGATGCCGAGCTGCCAGAGCATCGTGGCGTGGAAATCATGTACTGTGACCGGGTTCTCCTGCGCGGCGTAGCCGAATTCATCGGTTGTGCCATAGCTGATGCCCCGCTTTATGCCGCCTCCGGCCATCAGGTACGTAAAGCCTTTGATGTGATGGTCACGCCCGTCGCCGCCCTGCGACATGGGCGTACGGCCGAATTCGCCGCCCCAGATCACCAGCGTGTCGTCCAGCATGCCGCGCTGCTTCAGATCGGTGATCAGCGCCGATGTGGCGCGGTCCACTTCGGCGGCCTTGTACTCGATGCCGGCCTTGATGCTGCTGTGGTGGTCCCAGTCGCGATGATAGAGCTGTATGAAGCGCACTCCCCGCTCGGCCAGCTTGCGCGCCAGCAGGCAGTTCGAGGCGAAGGATCCATCGCCCGGTTTCGCCCCGTACATGTCCAGCACATTCGCGGGTTCCTTCGACATGTCCATCAGATCGGGCACGCTGGTCTGCATGCGGAACGCCATTTCGTACTGCGAGACGCGCGTCAGAATCTCCGGATCGCGCAGCGTTCCGTACTCGACTTTGTTCAGCGCATTGATCGCGTCGATCGATTTCTTCTGCAGCGACGCGTTCACGCCCGGCGGGTTGTTGATGTACAGAACCGGATCGCCCACCGAGTTGAATTTCACGCCCTGAAATTTGCTCGGCAGAAATCCGGCCGACCATTGCCGCGCCGCGATCGGCTGCGCCTGCCCGCCGCGGCCAGTCGAGACCAGTACCACGAATCCAGGCAGGTTCTCCGTCTCCGCGCCCAGCCCGTAGATCACCCACGAGCCCATGCTCGGCCTCCCGGTGATGATGGAACCGGTGTTCATGATGGTGTGCGCGGGGTCGTGATTGATCTGCTCCGTCGTCATCGAGCGCACGATGCAGATATCGTCCACGATCGAGCCGATGCGCGGGAACAGCGAACACAGCATCTCGCCGTTTTTACCGAAGCGCTCAAACGTGTGCTGCGGGGCGAAGCAGATAAGGGCTTTGCCCTGCAATTGCGCGATCTGCTGGCCTTTGGTAAGCGAATCGGGCATCGGCTTGCCGTTCAGTGCCACCAGCTTCGGCTTGTAATCGAACGTTTCGAGATGCGACGGGCCGCCCGCCTGATAGAGAAAGATGACGCGCTTCGCCTTCGCCGGATGATGCAGAGGATTCACGACGCCATGAGACGCCATGGCGCTGCTCTTCTGCGCAGCATCCGCCGCAAACATCTTCGGCGTCAGCAGCGAATTCAGCGCAATCATTCCGAGGCCGCCGAAGCCGTGCCGCAGAAACGCGCGCCGGCAGATATCGCGATTTGAACTGGTCGTTCATGTCTAATTCCTCGTAATCGTCTCGTTCAGGTTCAGGATGGCTCGCGCCACCATGGTCATGGCCGCCAGATTCGCGCCGTTCACGCCACGCGCCCGCGCCGACTCTCCAACCGACGTCAGTTCCGCGGCGCCCGCCTTGTCCTTTCGGAAATCGGCCAGGCTCGCCTGATAGAGCGATTCCAGTATCTGCTTCTCCTGCGCATTTGGCGCGCGATCCTCGGCTTCGAGAAACGCCCAGTCGATCTCGTGATCGACGCCATGTCCGCCGGACTTCAGAATGCGCGCCGCGAATGCACGGGAAGCTTCCACGAAGATCGGATCGTTCAGCAGATCCAGCGCCTGCAGCGGGGTATTCGATGTCACGCGGTTGACCGTGCACTCCTCGCGCGTCGGCGCATCGAAATTCAGGAGCGATGGATGCAGAAACGTCCGCTGCCATTCGGTGTAAAGCGCGCGCCGGTACAAATCCGCGCCGCGGCTCGGCGAGTAATCGCGCTTCGGGAAATTCATGGCCGCCAGATACCCCGCGGGTTCATACGGTCGCACGCCGGGGCCGCCGAAACGGTCCGTCATCAGGCCGGAAACATCGAGCGCGATGTCGTGGACGATCTCTGCATCCACGCGCATTCGGCTCTGTCGGGCGATCAGCCGGTTGTCCGGATCTTTTTCGTCCAGTTCCGGCGTGCTGTCGGACGATTGCTTGTACGCCCGGCTCATCACGATGGTCCGGACGATGTGTTTCACGTCCCAGGTATGAGCGCCCGCCGCATCGTATTCCGGATGCATGAACTCGGCGGCCAGCCAGTCGAGCAGTTCGGGATTGGTCGGCCATTCGCCCTGCGAGCCGAGATCGTCGAGCGTCTTGCTGATGCCGATGCCGAAGAACTCGCGCCATTCGCGATTGACGAATGCGCGCGCCGTCAATGGATTGGTCGGCGAAATCAGCCAGTTCGCCAGATCGAGCCTCGTGGCGCGCCGTCCGCCGGTATCGAGCCTGCCGAGAAACTCCGGAATCGCCGGCTGAACGATGGGGCTTGTCTCATCCATCCAGTTGGCGCGCGGCAGAATGCGCGTGATCGAAGGCTCCGTCGCTTCGGTCGTCACCACGCGCGGAATCGACCACTCGAGGATCGCGCGCTTCAGTTCCGCGCGCTCATACGCAATCAG
>DAIDJK010000226.1 GCA_027450225.1 Bryobacterales bacterium
GATTCACCGGCTGACTTATCGCCGGGCGAACCAGCAGTTGCACGTGCGCGGCTACAAGGAAGAAGGCACAACCACGACGCCCTTCGACATGTGCGTGCGCAACGATATCGACCGGTATCATCTGGCGATGGACGTGATCGATCGCGTACCGCATCTGGCGAACGTGGCGGCGCATTTCCGGCAGCAGCTGAGCGACAAGCTGGTGGACCACGAACGCTACATTCGCGCGCACGGCGAAGACATGCCCGAGGTGCGCGACTGGAAGTGGAACGGCTGATGAAGATCCTCGTATTGAACGCGGGGAGTTCATCGCTGAAATTTCACCTTTTCGAAACGGATGGAGACGCGATCGCGGCGGGATCGGACCGGCTTCTCGGCCGGGGCATGGTGGACCGCGTTTCCAGCATGAAGGAAGCTCTGGAGCGCGCCTTCGCGGAACTGCGCCCGGTGCTGGGCGGCGCGCCGGTGGAAGCGGTGGGGAACCGGGTGGTTCACGGCGGGGACGTGTTTCATTCGTCGGTGCTGGTGGACGAAGAGGTGGAGAAAAAGATCGAGGAACTGAGCGCGCTGGCTCCGCTGCACAATCCGCATAATCTGGAAGCGATTCGGGCGGCGCGACAGCACTTGCCGCATGCGAAGCAGGTGGCGGTCTTCGATACGGCGTTCCATCACACGCTGCCGCCCCGAGCTTACGCCTACGCGCTGCCATACGAGTATATGGAAGAGAAGAAGATCCGGCGCTATGGGTTCCACGGCACTTCGCATCGTTACGTCTCCTGGCGCTTCGCTCAACTGCACGGGAAGAAGCGGGCCGATTACCGGATGATCACGTGCCATCTTGGCAACGGATGCTCCATCTGCGCCATTGCGGGCGGCAAATCGGTGGATACTTCGATGGGCTTTACTCCGCTCGAAGGGCTGGTGATGGGAACGCGCAGCGGAGATGTGGATGCGGGCGCGATTCTGTATCTCATCACGCGCGAAGGCAAGTCGCCCGATGAAGTGCTGCGGATCTTGAACGGGCGCAGCGGACTCAAAGGCTTATCCGGAGTATCGAACGACATGCGGGACGTGATCGACGCCGCCGAAAGCGGCGACGAACACGCGAAACTGGCGCTCGATGTGTTCTGCTACCGGGCGGCCAAATATATTGGCGCGTATCTGGCGGCGATGGGCGGCGCGGATGTACTGATCTTTGCCGGAGGCATTGGAGAGAATTCGGCGGAGGCGCGTGCGCGGATATGTGCGGGGCTGGGCGAACTCGGGATTGAAATCGACCCCGCGTTGAATGAGGCCGCCGCCAACGGAGACCGGCAGATCGGGAAGTCCCGCGTGCAGACGTGGGTGATACCGACGAACGAGGAACTGCTGATCGCGCGCGACACGTGGCGATGCATCCACGGCGTGCCACACGAATAGCCGCGGTTACGCGAGGTTCTCCCCGACCGGCCTGTCAGGAATGACCAGTGGCCCTGCCGTCAGGCCGCTTTGCGCACGAACAAGTCGAGATCGTGATCGTGCAGTTTCGCGCGGGCGCTGTCCTGACGGACTGCGGCCGGCAGCGGAACCAGCGAATTGCGTCCGCAACTCTCAATGAGGATGGTTCGCGGCGCGACGTGAACGCGCACGGTACCCTCGGTTTCGCAGACGCAGGTGGAGATGTGAAGCTCGGAATCGCTTTCTTCGATTCCCGCCAGCGGGCACAACTCGTGCTCGTGGCCGTGGGGCATGGCCGGGGCAATCCAATCCTCCGGCTCAGGCAGGATCTGCAGACTGGCTGGCATGGATTCCACTCCCTGCTTTCATGATATGCACGCGCGGGACCATGCGAGCGCGGGCAAGCGGATAAAGGCGCATTGGGATTCGGCGGACGCGAACCAGGGCGATCCCGCGCAATGAACTGCGCGAATACGACCAGCGCCGGCAGGCGCAGCGGCTCTTCACAGGCATTTCCAGGGGGACGAACGTGCACGGAGAGCAGTGCAGTGAAACGCGCCTTGCTGATGCTCGCGGCAGTGTTAATGCCGGCGTTCGCGCCGACGCGCCCGCTGTGGCTGGCGCAGGATCGGCTGACGGCGCAGGCGAGCGCAATGGTTTCGCTCCTCGAAAATGCAGATGCGAAAGGGCTGAATCCGGACGACTACGAGGGGCCGGAGTGGGCAGGGCGCATTCGAAACCTGAACGCCGCGAGTGCGGCTGCGTTTGACGACGACCTGACGCATGCCGCCGCGAAGTACGTGTTCGATATGGCGTTCGGGCGAGCCGGCCAGAACACTGCGGACCGGTGGCGGTATGTGGAGGCGACAGTGGAGCGGCTGGCGCTGGCGGGCGATGCAGCTGCCGTGACGGGAAGCCTCGAACCGCCGTTCCCCTCTTACCGGAGAACGCTTGCCGCGCTCGCCGAGTATCGCCGGATTGCACAGCTCGATGACGGTGAACCACTGCCGATCCCGGCAAAAGCGGTGCGCGCCGGCGACGAATGGCCGGGCTTTGCGCGCGTGGAACGGCTGCTGCGGCTGACCGGCGACTATGCGGAAGGGCGGGATCTGGCTGGCGCGATTTCGCGCTTTCAGTTCCGGCACGGACTCGTGCCCGACGGGACGATCGGGAAATCGACTGTGGCGGAGATGAATGTTCCCTTCGCGCAACGCGTGCGGCAGATCAGGCTGACGCTCGAACGATGGCGCGAGGCGCCGAAAACATTCGCGAGCCCGCCAATTGTGGTGAATATCCCGGAATTCGGGCTTCACGCTCTCGACGCCAGCTATGAGACGGCGGTGGCGATGAAGGTGGTGGTGGGGCGCGCGCTTGGTCATCAGACGCCGCTGTTTGAAGCGGACATGCGTTACATCATCTTCAACCCGTGGTGGGAAGTTCCGCCGGGCATCGCGAAGCGGGAACTCGCGCCGAAGTTCGCGCGATCGCCGGGAACTTTGCGCGCGGACGGTTACGAAATCGTTTCATCCGATGGCGCGGTGATCGCGCGCGATCAGCCGACCGCGGACGCCATAGCGGGGCTGCGCTCCGGGCGGTACCGAGTGCGGCAGGAGCCGGGGCCGAAGAATGCGCTCGGCGGCATCAAGTTCATGTTTCCGAATGCGCACAATGTTTATCTGCATGGAACGCCGGCCACGGAACTGTTCGCGCGAACGCGGCGCGATTTCAGCCACGGCTGTATTCGCGTGGAGCGGCCGGAAGATCTGGCGGCCTGGGTACTGCGCGACCGGCCGGAATGGACGCGCGCGGAGATTCACGCCGCTGTGGCATCCGGCAGGACGCTTCAGGTGAACCTGACGCATCCCATCCCCGTGCTGATCGTATACGGCACGGTGCTTGCGCCGGAATCGGGCGAAGTGCAATTTTTCGACGACATTTACGGGCTCGATGAGGAACTGGACCGCCAGTTGAAGCGTATCGATGAAGCAGGAACGGCGCACGAATGGAATCTGACCTCAAGACACTGACCGAACTCGCCCTCGATTTGCGCTGGGCATGGAATCACGCGGCGGACAGCCTGTGGGAACAGATCGAGCCGGAGTTGTGGCGCGCCACGAACAACGCGTGGATCGTGCTGCAGACCGCCTCGCAAAGAAGGATCGAACAGGCGCTCGCCGACCCTGCGTTTCAGACAAGGCTCAGGGGAGTGCTGAAACGCAGGCAGGAGCGGCTGGCGCAGACGACCTGGTTCGAGCAGTCCTGGCCGAAGGCCGGGCTGAACACGATAGCGTATTTCAGCCTCGAATACATGCTGAGCGACGCGCTGCCCATCTATTCGGGCGGTTTGGGGAATGTGGCGGGCGACCAGCTGAAGGCGGCGAGCGATCTTGGGGTTCCGGTGGTGGGAGTGGGCCTGCTTTATTACGCCGGCTACTTCCGGCAGCAGATCGATGCCGCGGGCAAGCAGACCGCGCTGATGCCGTTCAATGACCCCGGCCAGATGCCGATCTCGCTGGTTCGCGATGGAGACGGCGAACTGATGCGGATCCCGATCGCGCTTCCGGGTTCGGACCTCTGGATTCGCACGTGGCGGGTGCAGGTGGGCCGGTGCACTCTGTACCTGCTGGATACGAACGATCCGGCGAATCTGCCCGAGCACCGCGGCATTACGAGCGAACTGTATGGCGGCGGACCGGAACTCAGGATCGAACAGGAGCGCGTGCTGGCCGTGGGTGGCTGGCGCGTTCTGCGGGCGCTGGGCGTGAAGCCGGATGTATGCCATATGAACGAAGGGCACGCGGCGTTCGTGGTGCTCGAAAGAGCGCGGGAATTCATGGCGCAGAACAATTGCCCGTTCGAGACCGCGCTGGCGGCGACGCGCGCGGGTAACCTGTTCACGACTCACACGCCGGTGGCGGCGGGTTTCGACCGTTTCAGTCCGGACCTGGTTTCGCAGCGCCTGGGGCGCTATGCGCGCGAGGAACTGCGCATTTCAGTGGAGGAGTTGCTTGCGCTGGGCCGCGCGAACGCGACGGACTGGAATGAGCCGTTCAACATGGCTTATCTTGCGGTGCGAGGCAGCGGCGCGGTGAACGGCGTGAGTCAGCTGCATGGCGCCGTGAGCCGGCGGATATTTCAAGGCCTGTTCCCCCGCTGGCCGGAGCGCGAAGTCCCGATCGAATCGGTGACGAACGGCGTACATACGCCCACCTGGGATTCCGAAGCGAGCGACGAGTTGTGGACGCGAGCATGCGGGAAAGGCCGCTGGGAGGGAGATCTGGCGCATCTGGAGGATAGCCTGCGAACTGTGCCGGACGCAGATATCTGGCGCATGCGAAACTCCGACCGCCGGGCGCTGATCGATTACGTGCGCCGCCGGCTGGCGCGGCAACTCGCCGGGCACGGCGCGTCTGAAAACGAGGTGGCGGTGGCGAACCGGGTTCTGGATCCCGACACGCTGACGCTCGGTTTCGCGAGGCGCTTCGCGGTTTACAAGCGGCCCGATCTGCTGCTGACCGATCCGGACCGGCTGTTGCGCATTCTCACGAACCGGGAGCGGCCGGTGCAGCTGATCCTCGCGGGCAAGGCGCATCCGCAGGATTACGAAGGGCAGGAGCTGATCCGGCGCTGGATCGAATTCATCCGCGGGACCGCGGCGCGTACCCAGGCGGTTTTCCTGGCAGACTACGACATGCGCATGGCGCAGCGGCTCACGCAGGGGGTTGACGTCTGGCTGAACACGCCGAGGCGGCCATGGGAAGCGAGCGGCACCAGCGGCATGAAAGTGCTGGTGAACGGAGCCCTGAATGTTTCCGAACTCGATGGCTGGTGGGCAGAGGCGTACATGCCGGAAGTGGGATGGGCGATCGGCGATCTGCATGAGCACGACTCCGATCCCGCCTGGGACCGAGCCGACGCGGAAAGTCTCTACGATTTGCTGGAACACGAGATCATCCCGGCGTTTTACCGGCGCGATGACTCAGGGACGCCGGTGGCGTGGGTGGATCGAATGCGGGAAAGTATGGCGCACCTGACGCCCCGCTTTTCAGCCAATCGGACGGTGCGGGAATACACGGAACAGCACTATATTCCGGGCGCAGCCGCATGGTCGCGGCGCAGCGCCGATGGCGGGAAGATCGGGCGCGACATTGTCGAGTGGCGCAGGGCCGTGGAAGAGCACTGGCCGAGGCTTCGATTCGGATCGGCGCAGGCGCACCCGACCGATGGGGGGTACGCGTTCACGGCGCAGGTATTTCTCGATGAGTTGAACCCGGATTTCGTGCGCGTGGAGCTTTATGCCGACGGGCTCGATGGGCGGCCGTTCCGGCAGGTGATGGAACGGGGCGAAGCGCTTGCCGGATCGGCCAATGCGTATACGTTTGCGACGGCGGTGAAAACGAATCGCCCCGGGTCCGATTTCACGCCGCGGATCGTTCCGTGGCATCCGGCGGCGTCGACGCCGCTCGAATGCCCGCTGATTCTGTGGTCGAAGTGAAGCGGAGCTGAGATCAGCGGTTAGCCCCGGCCTCGGCATCGGCTGATCCGGCCGGCCGTTTGGGCAGACCGGGAAGCCGGCGGATTTCGATGCAGCCTTCGCCGCCCTTACATCCCGTGGGAATCCGGGATGCCCACTCGATGGCTTCATCGAGATTGGCGCAATCGATGATGTAATAGCCGGCGAGTTGTTCCTTGGTCTCCGCAAACGGACCGTCGATCACGATGGGTTTGCCGTCACGCATGCGAACCGATGTTGCCGTGGAAGTGGGCGAAAGCGGCTCCGCGCCGTGAAGAATTCCTTGCGCGCCGGCATCGCGCATAACGGCGGCATGGCCGTTGTGGAGCGCCGCAATTTCCTCCGGAGTGCGCGGTTCGTTGGTTTCCTTCGAATAGACCAGCATCATGTAGCGCATGGGCTTCGGCCTGATTATACGAACCTATGCGGGGAAATCCGGATGCGCCTTCACTTCGAGAATCTGCAGCGTATGCCGCTGCATATGCGCCGCCTGCGCCAGCAGCCAGTGATAGCCATCCATCCATTCATACTTGCCGCCGGTGATGATTTTCAGCGGCAGACCCTCGAGAACGTGATCGCGCAGGCCAGACGAAGAGAGGAAATCGAGGCATCGATCGTAGTTCGCTTTCAGGCGCGCGCAAAGCCCGTCCTGGGCGAGATTGCCCGAGGGCTCGGCGAAATCGGGTCCCTTCACGCTTGCGTTGCGCGTTGGAAACTGGTGCATGATAATGTCGTCGATCGCGGTCGCGGGATAGCCCGGGGGCGGCGGCGGAGCGGATGCCAGCTGGTCGCGGCGTGGCCCGAGCACGTAGTCCTGCACGAACAAAGCATGCTCTACGTTGTCGGCGATGGACCAGCGGCCGGCCGCGGGACGGAATTTCCACTGGGTTTCGGACAGGCCTTTGATCGCGCCGCCAAGATAACTGAACGTCTGGGCCAGATAGAGCTTCGCCTGCGCGAACTCAGCTTCAGTAAGCGTGCTTTCGGGCGCGGCGACGGCCGCGGTTGCGTTTGAACTCATGGGAAGTACCTCTCGTTATAGGATTTGCGCCGCGCTTGCGGGCGCCTTCATCCATATGACGAGCGATCGAGACCGGAATCGACAATCGGAGAAACGAAAATTTCAGGGCGCCGTTACGGCGGCCGCATGCTCCTTGCGATACCAGTCGAGCGTAGCCCGAAGGCCCTGCTCGAAGGTGAACCGCGGATCGTGCCCGAGATCCCGCCGCGCGGCTTCGGTATCCGCCTGTGAATCCCGCACATCGCCGGGGCGGGTCGCGCCGTATCTGGCGGGGATCGAAACGCCCTCGATCTTCTGCAGCAGCCGCCAGGCTTCGTTCAGTGTGATGCGTCCGCCGTTGCCCGCGTTGTACATGCGGCCCGAAACGGCTGAGGGCGCTGCGGCGGCTTTGATGTTCAGAGCGACCACGTCTTCCACATAGGTGAAGTCGCGCGACTGTTCGCCATCGCCGAAGATGGTGGGCGCGCGGCGCTCGAGAATCGCCGTCATGAACAGCGACAATACGCCCGAGTAGGGGCTCGAGGGGTCCTGGCGTGGCCCGAATACGTTGAAGTAACGCAGGCTCACGGTTTCGATGCCGAAGCATTGCGCCCAGATGGACATGTAGTACTCGCCCAGCAGCTTCTGAGCGGCGTAAGGAGACCTGGGCTGGGGCAGCATCGATTCGGTCTTCGGCAGCACTTCGGTGTCCCCGTAAGCTGACGACGAGGCGGCGTAAACCACGCGCCGGACCCCCGCTTCCTTCGCTGCCTGCAGCACGTTGAATGTTCCGTCGATATTCACTTCATGCGAGGGAACCGGATCGTTGATGGAGCGCGGCACGGACGGAATCGCCGCCTGATGGAACAGGACATCGATGTTTTGCATCGCCGGCTTCAGCCCGCCGGCATCACGGATATCGACGCGATGAAACTCGACGGCGCCGCGTATGTCCGCGAGATTGCGCTCATGTCCGGTGAGCAGATTATCGACAACGTGGACGCGCGAAGCTCCGTTCGCGAGAAGACCCCGGACCAGCGCCGATCCAATGAATCCGGCGCCTCCGGTGACGAGGAAGTTTTTCATACGGTCGCGAAAGCGAGTTCTGCTTGTGTCCTGAGGTACTTCAGCGCCTGGATGGCGACTTCGTCGGGATCGGGTTTGAAATCGAAAATTTCAAGCGAAATCCAGCGGTTATAGCCGAGGCGATCAAGCGTGCGGAAAAGCGACACGAAATCGTAATCCCCCAGGCCGGGGCGGCGTCCATCCATCTCCTGCACGTGAATGTGGTGGATGAGATCGAAATTTTTCTCAATCAGGGCCGTGTGCGGTTCGGTTTCGTCCTCCGCGTTGTGGCAATCGAACATGGTACGAATAGCCGGGCTGTTGATTTCGCGAACGACGCCGACCGCTTCCTCCAGCGTGTGAACCACGTTCGACTGGGAATAAGGAAGAGCTTCCACGAGGACGGTGACGGCGCGCTCTTCGGCGAACGGAGCCAGATTCGCCAGCCCTTCCACAAACCGGCGTTTCGCGTCTTCGGGCGTGCTGCCGCCGGTGGCTGAGCGCTGTTTAGGGGAGCCGAAAACGAGCACGCCGCCGGGGCCGAGATCAGCGCAGAGATCCACCAGGTTGCGAAGGTACTGCCAGCTTCGCTGACGCAATGCGTCATCCGGCGTGGTGACGTGGAGCGTCTGCGGGCTCACCAGAATCCAGTGAAAACCGACGAAATCGATGCCTTCGTCGAGCATGAGATCGCGCAGTTCACGCCGCCGCGCCGGGCCAAGGTCGAGCGGATCGGTTGCGAGCGTGTAGGGGGCGATCTCAATGCCGTCGTAACCGATACTTTTCAGATCGCGGCATTGCGTGCCGAACGGGCGGCCTTCAAAGACTTCATTGCACATTGCATAGCGGAAGGTATTGGCCATGAGTTCCCGATTACAGTTTTGCAGATCGGCGTCCGGCCCGTCACGGAACGGGCGTTCCGGCACGTGAGACGTCGTACCCGGCGATGGTTTCGAGCTGCCGCCGCAGGCGGGCGCGATTCAGAACTTCGAACAAAGTTTCGACCGGCTTCAGCTTCAGATCGCGCTTGCGCACGATCAGATCGAAGCGCTCGGAGGAGAGCGGGAGGAAATCCAGACCGAAACGGCGGGCTGCGGAACTGGCGGCGATGCAGCAGTCCGCGGCGCCGGACGCGACAGCCCAGGCGGCGGCCAGGTGAGTGGTGGCGGGGCGGGGCAGAGCGCGAACGGAGCGCACCGTGATACCGGCGCGCGCGAGTTCCTGTTCGAGCAATCGCTGCGCGCCGGACCCTGGATCGCGGTTGATGAACGTGATCTTCGGATTCGCGAGATCAGATGCGTCGCGGATGCCCTTGGGATTACCGCGGCGGACGGCAAGCCCTTCCTGCCAGCAGGCGAAGTTGATGGCCGCCATCCCGGACAAGACGCCGGATTCATCCGCGCCGGCGCCTGGATGCGTTCCCGCAACGTGGATGCGGCCAGTCCGCAGCATCTCGAACGCGCGGGAGCTGTTCGCGCTGGCGAGAACCACTTCCACGCCGGCCTTCAGCGCATGCGCGGCGAGGAGCGACAAAGCCGGATCGCAGCCGGCCAGCAGAATGCGGTCTTCGTTCTCGACCGGTCCCGCGAGCAGGGCGCGATTGGCGTGCTTTGCGTCCGGATCGGCGATGCCATCGGCCATGGGCAGCCACGCGGGAAAAGACGAAGCGGCGACGCCAATGGAATGCTTCGACACGCGGCAAATCTGCAGCGGCTCGCCGGGCAGGGGCGGGCATTCGGGATCGAGCGGTTCGTAATCGGCGGTCAGGGCCTGTTCGGGTTGGTCTTCGACGGAGAAAAGACCTTCGACCGTGGTTTCGAGGATGCTCGCGAGCCGTAGCGCAATCGCCGTATTGGGCATGTAGGCGCCAGCTTCAATGGCGTATATGGTCTGGCGGGTGAGGCCAGCCGACTGGGCGAGTTCCGCGGCTGCGATGCCGCGGGCTTTGCGGATTTCGGCGAGGCGGTTCTGCATCGCGCGCTAATTTTCGAGAGACATCTTTCTGGCGAGCTGCATGGCTGCTTCCGGAGTGCTGCTGGTGCCCATCTCAGTGTCAAAGTAGCCTTTGTAGTTCAACTGGCGGAGAACCCGCATCATATATGCATAGTCGATCTCGCCCGTACCAGGCTCCAGCCGGCCCGGCACTTCGCCCATCTGTACCAGTCCTATAAGGCCTTTCGCCATCCCTTGCCGCAGGTGATACGTAATGTTCCCTTCCATCAGCTGCAGGTGATACATGTCGAAGCAGATTCGGACGTGAGGATGGCCCACTTCTTCGATGGCTGAAAAAGCCTCGCCCGCGGTGTCGAGCGCCATGCGGGGCTGACCGTTCGAGCTGCTGAGAGGTTCCACAATCAGCGTGACGCCTCGTTCTGCCGCGATGTCACCCGCTTTTTTCAGGCCGGCCACGATCTGCGACCGCTGCTGTTCCCAGGCGACGTCCGGCTGCTTGCGTCCTGTGAAGATGATTGGCTGCGGATTTCCAAATCGCGACGCCATTTGAACCTTCGCGGTGATGTCATCGAGGTAGACCTTCTCCATCCCCGGCGCCGTTAGCCCCGTCGAACTGCCCGATCTGCCTGGTCCCGTGATGCTGGCGCATTTGAGGCCGGTTTCGTCCTGCACCTTGAGCATGGCATCCTGCTCATCCTTTGTGGTGTTCCAGAAACTATACGCCTTGAACCCTTGCCCGGCCACAATCTTCATTCGCTCGGGTCTTGGCATGGAGCGCGGGAACATGATCTCGATGTTGATCGACAACCTGTACGGCGGCTCCCCGGGCGTGGGGGCGGCGACCGACACATTGCCTGCCAAAGGCAGCGCCGCACTGGAGGCAATCATTGCGCGGCGGCTAAGAACGCGATTCATGCGATACTCCCCTTCAGTTCAGATTGTGGCCAGTATATGTCACAGTCGGAGCGTAGCAACTCCGCCATACACTCTCGAAGTTCCATCAACGCGCCGATCGCGTGAGATGATCCCGCACAAAGCGAGCCTGCTGACTGTCAGCCCCCAATGTGTTCTCGTAAATGGCAAGCGCTGTGCGCAGCAGCGCCTCACCGGAGTCACGCTGACCCGCGTCGTTCATGAGCATTCCGAGATTCGCTATGTCGGCCGCCGTTTCCGGCCGGCCGGGCCCATAGAGCGAGGCATCGATTGCGATGGCGCGGCGGTAGAGTTGTCCTGCCTCACGCAGACGTTTCTGGTTCCAAAGAACATCGGCGAGGTTGGTGCAGGTGATCGCGAGCTGCGTGCTTTCCGGCCCCATCTTCTCTTCGGAAAGCGTCAGAGCCGCGCGCTCGAGCTTTTCCGCGTCGTCCAGCCGACGGCGTCCTTCGAGCAGATTTCCCAGCGTATTCAGGACGCCTATCGTAACGCCGGGGTCCGCTTTGGGCGCGGCGTTCTGAATGGCAAGCGCGCGCCGCAAAAGAGGCTCCGCCTGATCATCTCGCTTGCGATCGCGCAGCGCGAGCGCATACTCCTCCAGCAGGATCGCGACTCGCGCCGAATCAGCGCCCGACGCCTTCTCTTCCTCCCGTAAAGCATCGCCGTAGTACAAATCGGCGCGTTCCTCATCCATCTGCGCAAGCTTCGCGTAGCTTCGCGCGGCGACACGCGGGTTGTTGCCGCCGGCCGCGCGCCGGAACAGATCGAATGCTTCCTGCCGCCGGCCCTGCGCCTCAAGAGCCAGGGCAAGGCTCTCGCGATCGGCATCGATGGCGGCGTCCGCGTTGTGTTCATCGATTGAAACCGCGCGGCGGAGGGGCGGTTCAGCTTCGGCCGGTTTATGGACTTCGAGGAGGAACGCGCCAAGGTCGTACAACGCCCGGGCCACTTTCACGTTCTCCGTTCCGGACTGGCGCTCTCTTTCCCGGACGGCCTTTTCGTAAACAGGCACGAGCGTCGAAGGATCGCCCGGAATAATGATCCCGCTGGCCGAATCCTCGGTGGCAGACGCCGGCTGAAGATCCTTCACCACGCGCTTTGCGGGGATGAGCTTGCCGCCGCGCGGGTCGTAGACGCCGATCCAGTGATTCGTGAACTTCAGGTACGGGCTGGTGGATACCTGCGGCATATGGCAGCCCACACAGGTTCGCGATACCACTGGAACCGTATGCGTCGTCTTCGGATGGCAGGCGATGCATTTTGCGTCGTACGACTCCGCCGCCATTTTCAGCGGTTGATGCGGATCGTGGCATGTAAGACACGAAAGCCTGCCGTTACTGTTGCGGAAGCAGGCGGCGCGATGCAGATAGGACGGTTCATGCCGGATGTTCCAGGCATTGCTCCAGTCCGTATCGTCATCCAGATCGCCAGCCTGGCGATGGCAGGCGCCGCAGAGAAGGTTGATTTGCGCCGCTGTCAACCGCTTCGGATTTTGAATGGCGGCTTTGCCGCCCGATTCGGCGTGCGCGCGCCCGGGGCCGTGACACGCCTCACAGTGGACGCCCGCTTCAGATGGTTTGATCTCGAAGTGCTCCGCGAGCGCCACCGGCCCGGTCGAATGGCAGCGGAAGCAGCGCAGCGCAGTACCCACCGGATCGAAGGTGCGGTAAACTTTGTCGCCTGAGGTCGTGTGACCGGGAGTGAGAGCCAGCGATTTCGTCGAAGCGTAGAAGGTGAGGCCGTGTTCGGCGATCGTCTCTTCGCCGGTCTGGCTCACCCAGGTTGTCGCCTTGGCCCCAGCGCCGAACGCCCACTGGGCACGAGCCCCAGGTCGCGGGTCAGCCGATCTTGCGCGCCTCAATGCATGTGCGTGTCCGGTCCTCGATTGTGATTCAGACTGTGCGGCATGGCAGGTGGCGCATGCGGCGCTTCCGATATATTCGGAACCCGCCGAGTGCAATGCCGGGGCGGCAAGAAGAAGAACACAAATACATCGAAACGAAGCCATCCATCAGGCCGCCCCGCCAGCGTAACGTCTAGAATGCCAGCCGCAGCATAAGCTGAATCAATCTGGGCTGGTTGATTTGAGTTGTGATGTAGCCCGTCGTCGGATTCGCCGCCGTGGTTAATTGCGTATTGGGCAGCCCGAACTGGACGCGGTTAAACAGGTTGAATACCTCCGCGCGGAACTGCAGATTGAAGCGTTCGGTGATCGCCGTATTCTTTGAGAGCGAAAAATCGAAGTTATCGATTCCCTGTCCCCGAAGCACCGGATCCGTTGCGCTCTCATTCCCGAGCGTATAGGCGGTCGGAACGCTGTAGCAGGATACGTTGAACCAGTCCGTGAGGCGTGACGTAGCCGGGCCGCTGGTTTTCGGGTTACAACCGGCCACCACATTCGGGCGTCGTCCATAGCCCGGTCCAATCGGGGTTCCGGTTGCCGACAATGCCAGCGGGAACCCATCCTGGAACGTGGTTATTCCGCTGACGTTCCATCCGCTGACCAGTTTCTGCTCAAAACCATTCCCGCCACTCAGGTATTTATGCCCTGATCCGAACGGCAGGTCGAAAACATAGCCTACGGTGAGCCGCTGCCGTGAGTCGAAGCCGGACAGCGCTTTTTCCGCAGTCAGATTGTATGGGTTCTGAATGCCCGGGCCTGAGCCGACACCGGAGTCGAGCCAGCCGGTGAGCGAAGACACATTCGCCATGAGCTTGGAGAAGGTGTAGCCGGCGATGACGCTTCCGCCGTGGGAGAAACGCTTCTCGACCTTCATTTGCAGCGCATGGTAGGTCGAATGAAAGACGTCCGCATAAGCTTCAGAAACGCCGGTGTATTCAGGGAAAGGCAGCAGAAGCTGCGCCTGCGTAACGTTCGGAGCCGAGAGCGGTCCGGTTTGCACCAGACCGGAGAACGGATTCGCTACCAGGCTGTTCAGAGCGTTTCCCATGGACAAGTCACCGTAAGGAAGAGCATCCGACGTCAACCCCGCGGCCGGCAGGTGAACACCTACCGATCCCGCGTAGGCGGCCTCTACCGCCAGGCCGGCCGGCAACTGCCGCTGGATTGTGAAATTCCACTGACCCTGGTATGGATAAGGAAGAGACTGGAGCGACATGCCGCCCAGAGAGCCGCCAATCAACGCAGCCTGCGCCTGCGCATGCGGGAGATTGCCGGGCGTTGGATTGAAGCCGTTCGGAAACGGATTGCTGATCGGATAGTAGGGCGTGACGCCGCCATCCAGCGTCGACAGCCAGGGGGTGCCATATTGGTTGATCGTCTGTCCCCAGGGTGCGTTGGCGAACCAGGTATTGGACGGTAAGAAGTAGATGCCCGCGCCGGCCCGAATCACCGTCTTGTCGTCCAGACGGTAGGCAACGCCCAGCCGGGGACCGAACAGATTGAAGTGTTCCTTCATCATGCCTCGCCCCGGATTCTGGGGCGTGTTGGCGAAATCGACGGCTCCGTAGATCGGCTGGCCATGGAGCGTGATGCCATCCGCTTTCAATGCCGGGTTGATCTCGGTCGGGTTGAACGAAGCGGTGCGGTTGTACCGCTCCGTCCAGACGCCGGGAATCTCCCAGCGAACGCCGGCAGTTACGGTGAGTTTTCCGGTAGCCTGCCATGTGTCCTGGACATCGTAGCCCTGGTAGTGAAGGGATTCCCAGGGCACCGAGAATGCGGTTTCGGTACCGGACGAGCCATAGCCGAGCAGCATGGACGCGAGACCATTCCCCGTCGCTCCGGGATTGATGCCGTTCGCAGCAGTGAAGTTGTTGCCGAAAAAGAATGAGCCGCCATCGAACGTCTGGTAGTAGGTGTTCTGCATGTCACGCCAGTCGGCGCCGAACTTGATGGTGTGCTTGCCCTTCACCCAGCTCAGGTTCGGCGTGAGCAGATAGTCGTTTTCGGTGGACAGGATGTGCAGACCGCTCGCCGTGCTGTAACCGGCGATGCCGAAGCTCGGAATTGAGGTGCCCGGGCCGCCATGGATCAGTGGAATCTGCTGATCCATATAGGACGGGAAACCGAAGGTCTTGCTCAGACTGATATTGGGGTAGGACTCCAGCCGATCATACGGAAATCGCACATAAGACGCGCGGATGTCGAGAACGATGCTGGGGCTGATCACATAAGTCAACCCGATAACGGACTCCTGCGTCGTGAAAGTCTCCGGAGAATAGGGATCGTTGGCGTAAATTCCGTTGTGAAACGGAGTGCAGGCCTGGTTCAGTGAAGACCAGCGCGAGTAGCGCGCGAAAACGTGGATTTTATCGCTCACGTTATCGTCGAGCCGCCCGTTTTCCTGGTTGTTGTTCCCTCCGGTATTGCAGGTGGTGCTGTAGTTGTTGATCGCCGTGTATTGTGCTCCGGGCAGATCGGGTTGCGCCACCAGCGGAAATGCCAGTATCTTCGCGGAAACCGGGTTGATCCGGCTCAGCGGAATGACGTTGCCGGGAAACGGGGTACGCGCGGCGCCGGCGCTGTACGCAGCCGCGGCAACTCCGCCGGGGCATGAAGGGTTGGCGCCTGTGCCGCACTGGGTCAGGGGATCGTAAATCGGGATGGTTGCGCCCGAGGCGCTCCTGTAACCCGAGAAATCTCCGCTGTACATGGCCGGGAGCGGCACGGTGCCGAGGTAATTCGATCCCTGGCGCGACGCGAAGGCTTCCCACCCCGCAAAGAAGAAAATTTTGTTCTTTTTGATCGGGCCGCCGCCATCAAGACCGTACTGGTTCTGATGGAACGGCGCTTTGCCCTGACCCGTGGCGTTCGAGAAGAACAGGTTCGCGTTCAGGTCTGTGTTGCGAAAGTACTCATAGGCGCCGCCGTGGAATTCGTTCGTGCCTGACTTTGAAGTGATGTTGATAACGCCGCCCGAATACCGCCCGTATTCGGCGGTGTTGCTGTTGGTCTGGACGGCGAACTCGGAAACGGCGTCGGGGCTGGGCACCATGTTCACGAGGTTGCCCAGCGCGGAGTTCGCGGGCACCCCGTCATAATACGTGGCGCTCTGGTTCGCCATTCCGCCGCCAATCTGGTAATTGCCCGCCGCAAAGATGTTTTTCCCGGTGAGCGCGTCTCCACTGGTCGTGCCCTGCGGCACCACGCCCGGCGCCAGTTCCGTCAGATTCATGATGTTGCGGCCGTTCACCGGTAACTCCTCGACTGAGCGGGTATTGACGACCTGGCTCAGATTGGCGTTGTCGGTTCGCAGCAGCGGCGCCGTGGCGTTCACCTCCACGGTCTGGCTCACTTCGCCGACCCGCATGGAAATGTCCGCACGGGACGTCTGCCCGACGGTGACCTCGATGTTCGGACTGGTCGCCTTGCTGAAGCCGGTTTGCGTCACGTCCACGCGGTACGTTCCAGGAATAAGATTGAGGAACTGATATTCGCCTCCGGAGCCGGATTGCGTCTGGTGACTTTCGCCCGTAGCTACGTTGGTCAGAGAGACCGTTGCGCCCCGCAAGGCAGCGCCGGATTGATCCGTGACCGTACCCACGACCGACCCATAGAACGCCTGACCGAACAGCGGCAAGGTGGAAACGGCGGCAAGCGCCAGGAAGACGGCAATGCCGGCTATGAATAATTTCATGCTGCGCATCCTGCTAACCTCCACATAGTTCGCCACCCTCTCGAACGGCCCCTTCGTTCAATTCGGCTGAATTGCTGCGCATCGCGCAACAAGAGTTGGCAAATACGCAGCGATGCTATCAGCGGGTGCGCTGGAAGTCAAGGAAATTCGCAAGCGATTGCAAACATCGGGACGCCCTGGAGTTAACGATAAACCGTTCGGCCATATCCATCTAATGCCGCCGCGTCGACATAGCCGGCTCCGCCGTTTGCACGCGCTTGACCGAGGCGCGGGGCCTTGATAATATTGCGGCGTATTTCGCAACGGTTCTTGCGTTGTGCGCAAATCGTTCGTGCCCGGCCCGCGCCCGAATCAAGGATCGAAAGACACGCCATGCAAAACCGGACCGTCTATCGAGCAGTGGCTCTGGCAATCTTCGGATTGCTGATGCGCCCCGCGGCAGCAAACAGAAACTTCGTCCCGGACTGGACCTTCAAGGGCTCCTCTGTCGCCGCGTTTCGCACGCTCGGTGACGCGGATTGGACTGCGCAAAACGGCGAGATTGTCGGTAAGCCGCGAAGCGCCGCGGGCGGCTGGCTGATTCTCGACAGACCGCTTCAGGACGTTGAATTCGCGTCCACGTACCTGTGCACCGGCGGGTGCCGCGCGGGACTGATGCTGCGCATGAAATCGTCGGACGAAGGTATTCAAGGTATCTACGTCGCGTTACCGGATGGCGAGCATCCCGCGGCCACGTTCGCTTTGAAACTCGACCCGCAGGGACGCGAGATAAGCCGTGAACCTCTCCATCCGGCGGGCGGCATGGTTCGGGAATACGTTCCACCAGCAACACCGCCCGGCGGCAGAGGCCCCGGACGGGCTGGCGGCAGAGGCCGCGGGTTCATGTTCCGCGGACTGCCGCCCGATTCTCCTTACACGCGCCCCGATTACTCGTACCGTCCGAATGAGTGGAATCCGCTTGAGGCGATTCTTGACGCGAACATCCTCCGTGTGTGGCTGCACGATGGTCCGGAAGCCGGCGCCACGAACGGCGAGGCCGATGAGCAATTCGCAAACTATGGGCCTGTGGCTCTCTATGTCGGCGGCGCTGGCGAAGTGCGATTCAAACAGGTGGAACTGAAGGACCTTGGCCGCCGCGTGTTGCCGGAGGAAGAGGTTTCCAGCCGCTTCCGCATGCAGCGGATCAACGATTTCTACTACGGCTGGTCGGCAGCGGCGGCCGACATTAACCACGACGGCATACTCGATATCATCTCCGGCCCGTTCTACTATCTGGGGCCTGACTACAAGGTCTCGCGCGAAATCTACCTCAGCAAAACATCCGACGTGAGTTCGCAGCTGACGCCGGCGATGGTGAACTTCGCTTACGACTACACGGGCGATGGCTGGCCGGACGTGCTGATCTCACACGGCAGAGCAATGTCTCTCTACGTGAATCCTCGCGGCGAGCCGCGCCGGTGGGACAAGTACGATGTGCTGCCGACCATCATGTCCGAGATCGCGGTTTTCAAAGACGTGGACGGAGACGGCAAGCCAGACGCGGTCTTTGTAGGCGGCGGCGCAGTCTGCTGGGCCAGTTCCGATCCGGCGAATCCAACCGCTCCGTGGATCGTACACAAGGTTTCGAAAGATGGTTACTTCACCAACGCCCAACACGGCCTTGGCGTGGGAGATATCAATGGGGATGGGCGTCCTGACATTGTTTCGCCTTACGGCTGGTGGGAGCAGCCGCCTAAGGGAACGGCCGAAGGACCGTGGCCCTACCATCCTGTTGCACTGGGCCGTTGGCCGCGCGCCGGCGGAAGCGTCGGCGGAGCCGAGATGGGTGTTTATGACGTGAACGGCGATGGCTTGAATGACGTGGTCACCAGCCTCGAGGCTCACGGCTGGGGTCTCGCCTGGTTCGAGCAGAAACGGGACGCAGGCGGGAACATTTCGTTTGTCGAGCACATGATCATGGACGATTACTCGACGAAGAACCCTGGCAACGTCACCTTCTCCGAATTGCACGGGGCTGCGGTTGCTGACGTGGATGGCGACGGTGTCCCGGATTTCATCGTAGGCAAGCGGGTGTTCTCGCATCAGGAGAGTTACACGGACCCCGACCCGTATGGCCCGGGTGTTCTTTACTGGTTCCGGACCGTGCGCGATCCGAAGGCGCCGGGAGGCGCGCGGTTCGTCCCCGAACTGATCCACAACCGCTCCGGCGCCGGGTCGACTGTGCTGGCGGTCGATCTGAACAAGGACGGCGCCATGGATATCGTGACCTCCACGAACCGGGGGACCTTTATCTTCTGGGGTAAGCCAGCCGTGAAAAACCGGGTGGCAAAGTGACCTCGCGTGTACTGGCCTTCCCGGTATGTCCTGCGAACCTCGCGGCGGTAGCACCGTCGTAGTCCGAAGCCAGAAAGATTGTTTGCTGATGAAAGCACGCTCGTTTCGATCGTTTGTCGCCATTTCCGCTGTCAGTGCGGCCGCTATCGCCGCCACTTCCACTCAGCATCCGGATACGGACTGGAGGGATTACCTTGGCGGGCCGGATAGCGCGCACTATTCGCCGCTCAAGCAGATCGATGTCTCCAATGTGAGTAAGCTTGAACCGGTTTGGACCTATCCGGCCGGGGACGGAAGTTCCACCTTTTGCCCGCTTGTGGTGGGCAACATAGCGTATGTGTCGGCGAATCGTGGCGCGTTGGTCGCGCTGAACGCAACCACCGGGAAAGAGCTGTGGGAGCATTCCTTCGGCTCGGGAGGCGGCGGAAGGGGCGGTATCGCCGGACAGCGGGGCGCGAACTACTGGGAGAGCGCGGACGGGAAGGACCGCCGCATCTTTGTCACATCCGCGGGATATCTGTGGGCGCTGGATGCGCTGTCGGGCAAGCCTGTGGATTCGTTTGCCGATCACGGAAAACTGGATTTGAAGATCGGCATCGACCGGGCGCCGATTCCGCTTGTATCCAGAACTCCGGGACGGATTTTCGAAAATCTGATCATTCTCGGAAGCTTCCCCGGAGAAGGTTATCTCGCGCCTCCCGGAGATCTGCGCGCTTTCGACGTACGCACGGGCAAACTCGCGTGGGTCTTCCACACCATTCCGCACCCGGGCGAACTCGGTTACGACACGTGGCCGAAGGACGCATACAAGTACATGGGCGGCGTGGATGTGTGGGGCGAGATCACGCTCGACGAGAAACGCGGGATTGCATATTTCCCCGTGTCCTCCGCCAAGTATGAACTGTATGGAGGCGACCGGCCGGGCAACAATCTCTTCGCCGATTCGCTGCTGGCGCTTGACGCGCGCACCGGCAAATATCTCTGGCATTTTCAGACCGTGCATCATGACATCTGGGATTACGATCCGGCCGCCGCGCCGCAACTGGCAACAGTGAAGCATGATGGCAAAACGGTCGATGTGGTGGCGCTCGCGTCAAAAAACGGCTTTCTTTACGTGTTCGACCGTGTTACCGGCAAGCCATTGTGGCCCATTGAAGAACGGCCTGTACCGAAATCGGAAGTTCCAGGCGAATGGACTTCCCCCACGCAGCCGTTCCCGACCATGCCGGCGCCGTTCGCGCGCCAGCGCATGACCGAAAAGGATCTCTACACAGCCTTCATGACGCCCGACGAGAAGGCGCACTGGCAGGAACGTTTTGCAAACGCCGACAAGAGGGGGCTCTTTACTCCGCCCGGTCTCACCGACACCATTTCCATTCCGGGTGTGAACGGTGGCGCCTTCTACTGGAACAGCGGCGCTGACGCGGCGCAGGGGATCGTGTTTGTCGAATCGAAGGATTTTCCATCGATTCTGAAGCTTGTGAAAGCGGGCGAGCCGACCTCGGAGAATTCCGGCGGCACTATCCCGAGCCGGATTCAACCGGGAGGGCGCGGGCGCGGCGGATTCTTCGGCATGGCGGGTGGTCCGCCGATGCCGCTGCGGTTCGGGCGCACCGTGTACGAAGGCTCCTGCCAGGTCTGTCACGGTCCGGACCTGAAGGGTGATCGCGGGCCGGAGGTGGACGACGCAGTCAAGCGCCTCGGCGCGGACGCGGTGCGGAACATCGTGAAGAACGGAAGGGGCGCCATGCCCGCATTCCCGACGATGAACGCGGCTGCCATTTCTGATTTGATCCAGTTTCTGGATAATTCTGATCAGGCGCCTCCCGGCACCGGCGTTCCAGGCAACATGCTGATGGAACGTCTCGAGCCGGATTACCCCGAAGGCGTGAAGCCGCCGCCCTCGCGCTACAAGACAGGCTACGGTCAGGAAGGCTATATCATCACGCCGCCCTGGAGTACGATCACGGCGTACGACCTCAATACCGGGCAAATGATGTGGCAGACCCCATACGGCGATACGCCGCAGGCGGGCCCCGGCGACAAACTGCGTGGGAACGTGACGCCCAGAAGTGGCTTCGTGGTGACGGCTGGCGGGCTCGTTCTGTTTGCCGACAATCAGTCGAAGTTCTACGCGCTCGATGAGAAGACCGGCAAAGTCGTTTATTCGCGCAACATGCCCAACAGCGCTGTAGGCGTTCCGGCTGTTTACGAGGTCAATGGCCGCGAATATATTCTGTTTGCGCTGATCGGCGGACCGGGCTTTCCCGCCGGAGCGAGGATGGCCCCCGGTGGCGTGAATCCGCCCGCGGGCGAGAAGTCCTATGTAGCGTTCGCGTTGCCGCAGTGATCCCGATCACCCGTCAGCAAAAGGCGTGAGTCCAGAGCATTCCGAACACGCAGGAACGCTGTTACTGAATGAGATTCCCGCTTGTGCATCGGGCCGGGGTAGTCTTCACAGGCGAACGTAGCGTCCGACATGCCCGATCACTCCAGAAGGCCGGGAAGCCCCATTTTGAATCTTTGGCCTGCGAGCAGAAGGCGTTTTTCAGCGCTGGATGATTCCTTTCTGCAGAGGTAAACGCACGCGAATGCATGCACAGACCGCAAGCGGAAATGAAGATCCGGGAGCAGGCAGCATGAAAATCACAGGGTGCGACCGTGCGAAGGCGGCCAGAGTCACTAATTACGTGGCGCGATCGCCAACAAGGTGGGCTTTATGAAACCCTTAAGGCGGGTCTCGCGTTCGTCATATTCGGCAGATCAACGATGCGCTTTCTGATATTCGCGCGCGTCGCATTGAGCAGTCTCGCGCATATTGAGTCGTGTCGCGCATTGCATCAGCGATTCAGTCGGATGACTATTTGGCGCGCGTCCGCTGAACCTGATGATCGATGGACGCTTTGCGTGCGGCTCAAAACGTGCGTAGAACCGCGCCGGAGGGTGCAATGTCAAATCGCAGAGCACTGTGTGTAGGTATAAACATTTTCCAGAATTATCCCGGCAGCACGCTGCACGGGTGCGTTAACGACGCAAACCAGATGGTCGGTATCGCCGGGAAGTATCTTGGATTCACGGGCGCCGACATCAAAGTGTTGACGGATGCCCAGGCCACCAAGGCGGCGATCATGGCGGAACTGAGCGCTATGGTGAATGGGGCGAAAGCCGGTAAATACAGCTATCTGCTCTTCAGCCTGTCAAGCCACGGTACTCAGGTCCCTGATAAGAATGGGGATGAATCGGATCATTACGACGAAGCGTTCTGTCCCAATGATCTGGCGGAAAAAGCTGGCCAGTGGGACACGCAACACGTCATCACAGACGACGAGTTGCACGATCTGCTCGCACAAGTGCCAGATAACGTTCTGGTGGAAGTGTACCTGGACACGTGTCATTCGGGTACCGGTTTGAGAGCTGCGGACCTTATGCCCAATCGGCGTCCCCGCTACATCGCGCCGCCATCGGTGGCCGCGTACGACAAAGTTATGCCCCTTATGCCTACCGGCCTTCGCAGCCGTTTGGCTGCAAAGACAGCAAAAAACGTTATACTCTGGGCTGCTTGCAGGGATAACCAAACCAGCGCCGATGCCTACATTGGCAACAGCTATCACGGTGCATTTACGTATTATTGGGCAAAGGAGGTCGACGCCGCGCACAACAGGATTTCCCGGAGTAATCTGCTCAAGAAAGTGAATGCGGATCTCAAGGGCAATCACTACTCACAAGTTGCGCAACTGGAGTGCCCGGCTACGCAGCGCGAGATCTTACCGGCCGAGCACCTGGAAAAGGTTGCCATTCTGTCCAGGGGAGCATGAAAGTGGTCTCTCCGCCGAGTCATGATGTTCAGGCTCGGCGGAGCCATCTTCGCCCGGCCTCAACATTGGCGCATCGGATCCGCAGACATTCCTCGACCGTGTTTCTCAACGCCTGAGGTGTATCGATTAACTCAGGCGTTCAATCCGTTCCGGGGATCTCACCGTTCGCGCGAGAGGGTGACAACGTGAACGCGAAAACGCGAAAATCTCCAGAGCCAGGGAAGGCCTCGGTTCTGCCGGCCGCGTTTCGAAGACACGCCCCACATCGGAACGGCGCTCCGTGTCGTGTCCACGCTAAGGATGGTCGAGCCAGTCAGGCTTGAAGCGGGCGAGAATTTCATCATGCCGCAACGGGCCATCCGGCAGCTTGGGCGTGGATTCGAAGAAGCAGAGGATTGTTCCATCGGGCGAGACAGCAATGTCCGCGTAACCCGTGCCGCCGGGTTCGATGACGCGTTTCAGCGTCCAGTGGGCGCCGTCGTCATAGCTCGCGCGCACCGCGAGGTTGATGCGCGCGCGGCTGCCACTCGCCGGGTTAACGAAGAGCAGGGCGCGGCCGTCGCGAATGAGGCTCGCAAAGCAGACAGGATCGGGAAGGTCTTCCTGAAAACGCGGCTTGCTCCATTGGGTTGCGCCGTCCTTGCTCTCGACAATGACGCGCCGGCCCTCTTTCGCTTCCGTGCGCACGTTCAGCAGCACCTGGCCATTGGCAAGCTCCACGGCGGTGCTTTCGTTCGGATCGGGGTATCGCGGTGTATTTGCAACGGCGATGTCGCCGCGATGCCACGTTGCGCCGTGATCGTCGCTGTAGATGGTCGCTGTTACGGAAGGATGATGGCCGTTTCCCGCCGTTCCGGGCGAAAGCCAGACAGGAACGAGCAACCGGCCATTTTGAAGCTGAATGCCGTGACCGGGGCCCGTGGCCAGGACGCGCCACGCATATTCCGGACGAAACTCGTTGAAAGTGGATGTGATTTCACGCTGCGAGGAAAACGTGAGGCCATCGTTATCGCTGCGCATATAGAAGGCGCGCATGTACTCCAGGCAAAAAAGGAAGTGGACGGCGCCGCTGGTGTCCGCTATGGCTACGGGGTTGTTGAAAGTGATCTCATTCGGTTTGCCCTGTTTGCGTTCGATCGCGACGGGATTGCGTTCGATCCTGCCCGGCACATGGCTGATGACCCGAGGCGGAGAGAAGGTTGCGCCGCCATCGGTTGAGCGCCGCAGCAAAATGTCGATCGAATCCCAATCACCGCTGCCGGTGCGGCGCGCTTCTGTGTACGCGAGAATCGTTCCCCGTTTCGTGACCACGATGCCGGGAATGCGATACACCGCGTAGCCGCCCGTTCCGCCTTCGAAGAGTCGGGAGGTTTCAAAGGCTGGACCGACCGCCGGGAGGGCCCGGAGCGCCAGAACAGAAAACAAGAGCGCGAGGCGTGCCACTGCCATGCGAACGATGGTAATTCACGTGTGGTCTCTGCCGCCCGAGGTCTGGTGACCCGAGGTATGCTGACCCGAGGTATGCTGACCCGTATCTGGTGACCCGCAGCATTGGAACGTAACTGGGCTCGCGGTGAACCGTGCAGCTCCGCCGATGCGCCACGGAGATTCAAAAGCACATTCGCCAGTTCTTCGCCTCTGCGCGATATGTTGATCGCCAGTGGGAAGCGATCAATCTGTAACCTGGCCATTGACGGCGGCGCCTTCAGCGCTTTCGCTCCCGTCGTACTGCGCGTATCCGGCCAGCACCGGAATCGCGGTCTGAACGCCGATGATGCTGGGCGGAAGCGAGGCAGGATCAAATTGCCCAGCCGAATGATTTTGATCGTTCGAGTCATTCGATGACATTGCGAGAGGTCTATCGGCTGCACGCGGCGGAATCTTTAGTCGGCACTGCTGCGACCTCTGCGCGGCTGCCACGAACCAAACCGCCCGATCGCGTGACACGACCTGGATTGCGATGAGAGCGATCAGCAACGCGAACTTTTACGAAGCGACGAACTGTCCTTCGTTCGAAAGCCGCTCTGCGATGGCCAAAAGAACGTGCCGTACAGGCGTCACCAGCGAACGAATCGCTGCACAAGAATTGCGGCAGCGGCTTACCCTTAGCCTGTTGCCTCCGCTGATATCATGTCTGGACGTAAATATCGGGGAAAGGTACAATCCCGCGAAAGGAGCCACATGCGTCGCCGCGATTTCCTGAAAGCCTTTCCTGTGCTCGCTTCTCTTCCCGCGATTCCGCATCTGAACGGTGCGCGAATCAAGATCACAGGAGTTCGGAATCTTGAGCTCAAAGTCAGCAGGGATATCGGCTCGTATCCGGATTGGCAGGGCAACCCGCGTACCATCAAGATCGGTGGCGGCGCCATTCTCGAGATTCAAACCGATCAGGGTCTGACCGGAATTGGCCCCGGCGTCGATCCTTCCCTGGTCGCCGGCGTGGAGCGCCTGCTCGTCGGCTCTGACCCGTTCGACGTCGACTTGCACGCCGAGCGGCTATACGATCTCCGCGGAGGTGTCAGCGCTCCCGGGTATCGCGGCTCCGCCGGCGCCGAGATCGCGCTTTGGGACCTGATCGGCAAAGCGACCGGCCAACCTCTTTACAAATTGTGGGGTGGCGGACGAAATCGAATTGCGCCGTACGCGAGCATGCTCCGGCTCTCGACGCCGGAAGAGCGCGCCGATATCGCAGTGAAGCTCAAGTCCGAAGGCTGGCAGGCGATCAAGTATAGGTGCTCGTTCCCCACGCTGAAGGAAGATATCCGGCTCGTGGAAGTGGTTCGGAAAGCCGTTGGCAGCGATTGGACGATCATGTGCGACGCCAACAAAGCGCCCCTGAACTACGCCTCGACGCAAGGCGTGAGATGGGACTTTACGCGAGCGGCCGAGACGGCGAAAGCGTATCAGCAGCTCGATGTTTATTGGCTCGAAGAACCGCTGCCTCGCTACGACTACGACGGCCTGGCGGCCTTGAACCGGCTCGTGGAAATGAAACTCGCCGGCGGCGAAGGAAATCGCGGAGTCCACGAATTTCGCGAATTGCTGGAGCGCGGATGCTTCGATATCGTGCAGCCGGAGGTGATGCTGGAAGGCCCGACGCATCTGCGCAAGATCGCCGTCATCGCTGAATCGATGAATAAGTTGTGCATTCCTCACGTAGGTGACGGCCGGCTTGGCACCATTTGCGATTTGCACCTGATTGCTTCGTGGCCCAACGCGCCCTATATCGAAATCTTCAACGACCGTCCAATCGGAAACTATGAATATCCGTTTGCGGTTTTCGAGAATCCGCCGGTGATTGACAAGGAAGGATATTTCAACCTGCCTCAGGGACCGGGGTTGGGCATGGCGATAAAGAAAGAGTTTCTTACCTGAATCGCGTTCTCGTTGGATAGGGCAGTTCTGGAGGTGCCGCTTGTCAAATCGAGGCTTTTTATGGCCTGAGACACGCCTTCAATGTACGGGTACTCGTACACGGCGTCAAATCGTGGCCGTCAGCCGCTGATTTAAAACAAAGGTTGGCTCCCCGGCATGGATTCGAACCACATTATTGACAGGTTTTACAATGCTCAGAAGTTATTGATTCTACAAAGTCGCTGAAGTCGGCAAAAGCCTCAAAAGCAGGTCATCGGTACAAAAAGTGTACAAAATTTCTTGCTACCTAACTGGCATCGCATAAGATCCGGGCCATGACCTATAGTGGACTTGCTGTGTCAGTGGAAGAGATGACCATTCAGAGAGAAGGCGCGCAGCTTTTCAGAGCAGCGCTTTCCCTCGCCCAATTGAGCGAGCTTGAGCGCGCGCTTTCGGACCAGCCGCGAGATCATGCCGGTGTGCGGCTCTCCGGCATTCCCGAACGTTGCACCTGCCTCATTCCGACTGGCCCAGTCGGCCACGTCGCGGCTTCCATACTTGGTCCCGAATGTCTTCCGGTCCGCGCAATTCTCTTCGACAAGAATGCGGATCAGAACTGGTCTTTAGGCTGGCACCAAGACCGCACCATTGCAGTCAGGCACCGCATCGACGTAGACGGTTTCGGGCCATGGAGCGTCAAGAGCGGCATGGTCCACGTCGAACCGCCCTTCGATCTGCTCGCCAGCATGGTTACTGTGCGAGTCCATCTTGATGCTGTGCCGGAAGCAAACGCGCCGTTGCTCGTTGCGCCCGGTTCCCATAAGCGCGGCAGAATTCCAATATCGGAAATTCCCGAAGTCGTTCGTCAATGCGGGATCATCACCTGTCTCGCTGCAGCAGGCGACATCTGGCTCTATGCGACGCCTATTTTGCATGCGTCATGCGCCGCTAGCCAGCCGCTGCATCGCCGTGTTCTGCAGATCGATTACGCCGTCGGCCAGCTTCCCGGCGGTTTGGACTGGCTGGGTGTCTGAGCCTTGCGATTATTGCCCTGGTTCGAGCGAATAGCTCGTGCTGCGCCCGCCCTCGGGGTTCTGGACCAGAACGCCGCGCTCGACCAGCGCCTGAATATCGCGATGAGCAGTGTCCTGCGAACACTTGGTGAGTTTCGCGTATTTTGAACTCGTGAGCTTGCCTTCAAACCCGTCCAGCAAGCGATTGATCACGGAGCGCTGCCGCTCATTGAGCTGCACGTCTTTGATCCGATCCCAGAACCGAGCTTTGTCAATGACTGCCTTCAAGGTCAAATGAGCGCCATCTATGGCGCGGCCTAGACAGTCCAGAAACCAAAGCATCCAGCCAGTCACGCCCATGGAGCCTTTTTGTGTGCTTTCCAGGATGTCGTAATACTCCTTGTGCTCCAGCTTGATCTGCGCAGACATGCTGTAGAAGCGTTGCGAGCTGTGTTCGGAACGGGCGAGCGCCATGTCGGCGATTGCGCGCGCAATGCGCCCGTTGCCGTCCTCAAACGGGTGAATGGTGACGAACCACAGATGCGCGAGGGCGGATTTCAGGACTGGATCGATCGCGTCTTTACCTTCGAACCACTTCAGGAAGGCGGTAATCTCTTTTTTGAGACGATCCGCTTTCGGTGCTTCGAAATGCACTTTCTCTTTTCCGACGGCGCCGGAGACGACCTGCATAGGCCCGGCGCTTTTGTCGCGCCAGGCCCCTGTTTTGATCTTCGTCATTCCGCTGCGCCCCGTCGGAAACAGCGCGGCATGCCAGCCGAACAGCCGCTCATCTGTCAAGGGCCGGTCATAGTGGCCCGTGGCGTCGAGCATCAATTCAACAATGCCTTCAACGTTGCGATCCGCCGGCTTGAGGCCGCCGATGTCCAAGCCCAGACGCCGCGCCACCGACGAGCGCACCTGTTCGGCGTCGAGCTTCTCGCCTTCGATTTCGCTGGTCTTCAATACGTCTTTGGTCAAGGTTTCGAGGACGGCTTCCTGCTGAAGGCGGAAACCAAGGCCTTTCATCTGCCCGATCAAGCCGCCCTGCCGATAACGGACAGAAGCAAGAGGCTCTGCGAGCTTCTCTATGTTCCAATGGAAGTCAGGCCAGTCCTTGCGCTCGTGGATATACATTCTCCGCACTCCATGCGGAGATTATACCTCGTAATCTCCGCCTCTGTCCAGATATTCTCCGCGCACAATGCGGAGAATATGAGCGCTGATCTCCGCCTGGACTTTGCCTTGTTTTTCCGCCGGATCGATGGAAGCTGCACGCGACCCCAGTTGGGGACGTGCATCCGGCTCCCTAATTCCAAATTTCGAATCAATGCTCGACGCGCTCTAGTAACGCCATCAACGACTTCAGCCGCACACTTCGAGGGCATCTGTACAAAATTGGTACAAAGATGCAGCCGCTGTCTCTTAACTTATTGAATTTAAGACTTGGCTCCCCGGCATGGATT
>DAIDJK010000227.1 GCA_027450225.1 Bryobacterales bacterium
GCCATCGTGCGCGAGTACGCGGCGGCCTACTCGAAGATTATGGAGGCGTGGCGTCGGGACAGGATCAGCCAACTGCGTTGGATCTATATCGACGCGTATGCGGGACCCGGTTATCACTTGTCCAAGACGACCGGCGAAACAGTCGAGGGTAGTCCCCTCATCGCCCTGAAGACGAACCCGCCGTTTCACGAGTATCATTTCATTGACACCGACCCGGCGCGAGCAAATCAGCTACGATCGCTCGCGGGCGATCGTCAAGACGTGTATACATACACGGAAGACTGCAACACCGTACTTCTCCGCGACGTGTTCCCGCGGGCGCAGCATAGGGATTACCGTCGCGCCCTCTGCCTGCTCGACCCATATAACATCAACCTGACATGGGACGTAATCGAAGCCGCCGGCAAATCCGGCTCCATCGATATTTTCCTGAACTTTATGATCATGGACATCAACAGGAATGCGCTGCGCAAGCGCATAGACAAGGGCTTGCAGAGTAAGGTAGATCAGTTGACCAAACTTGTAGGCGATGAGTCCTGGAAGGATGCAGGGTACCGTGCATTAGAAACACTATTCGGCACGGATTACCAGAAGGTATCAAACGAAGAATTCGCAGAGTGGTTCCGACAGCGGCTAATCAGCAAGGCGGGGTTTAAACACGTGCCGAAGCCGATGCCGATGAAAACGAGGAATAACGCCGTGATCTATTACCTGTACTTCGCGTCGCAGAAACCAGCGGCCTTAAACATCGTGAATGACATTTTCCGTAAGTATGGACAAATGTGATGGGAGAGCATTCAAAGATCGAATGGACGGACGCGACGTGGAACCCAGTCCGGGGCTGCACGAAGATCAGCCCCGGATGCAAGCACTGCTACGCTGAACGCTTCGCGGAACGGTTCCGCGGAGTGGAGGGACACCCGTTCGAACAAGGGTTCGACATGCGCCTCGTGGGCGCGAAAATCGATGACCCGCTCCGCTGGAAGACACCGCAGCGAATCTTCGTCAATAGTATGAGCGACCTCTTTCATGAGCATGTCCCGCTCACCTACATCCAGCAGGTGTTCCGCGTGATGAACGAGGCCGACTGGCATCAGTACCAAATCCTGACCAAGCGCGCCGAACGACTGGACGAAGTCGCCGGGGAACTTCGGTGGGCACCGCATATCTGGATGGGCGTGAGTGTCGAAAACCGGGATTACCTCTGGCGAGTCGATCATCTCCGGCGCACGAAAGCGCACATCAAGTTCCTCTCGATCGAGCCACTCCTTGGGCCGCTCGGCAAGATTGATCTCTATGGCATCGATTGGGTCATCGTTGGAGGCGAATCAGGACCCGGGGCGCGACCGATGCAAGCCGAATGGGTCGCTGACATTCGGGATCAATGCCGCAGGGAAGGAGTTGCGTTCTTCTTCAAGCAATGGGGTGGCGTGTTCAAAAAGAAAACGGGCCGAGAACTTGAAGGGCGAACCTGGAACGAGATGCCGTTGGTCGCGCTCGCAACAGCGGACTAGCGCAGATCACCGCGGTCGTACGTCCGTTCCAAAGTCCCGAAATCTGCTCTCAGAATCAACTCCGGTCGAAGATGGAGCCAGCAGAGGGGTGTCCGGAACGCAGTTCGAGAGCCGATTCGGGGATTCTGCCGATCGTTTCCATGCGGCGATCCCGAGGTTCGCGCCGGGGGCTTCGAAGGAACATTCGCGGTCGTGCGGTGTCTAATTGTTCAAGGCGATGCCGCAGACTTCCGCGACGGCGCGCACAGCGGAGCCGCGCCATTCCACTCCACGCTCCCACTGGCGCCTGAAGATCACGTTGGGGCTGGACGCCACGCTGGCCGCCGCGATCTGCGCGCTTGAAGAAGTCCGGTTTACCGGGCTCGTGATGCATGAGTGGCTCGGGATCGCCTTCGCCGGAATGGCGATGGCGCATCTGCTGCTTTCGTGGCCGTGGATCGCGTCCCAGAGCCGGCGCATTTTCACCGGGCGGCGCGCGCGGGCGCGCGTGAACTACCTGATGAACCTGACGCTTTTCGCGGGCGCGGCGGCGGTGATCTGGTCGGGTATCCGGATTTCTCAGAAGGCCGTGCCGGCGCTGCGCGGGACGAATGCCGCGGCGCAGATCGACTGGCGATGGGATCGCGTCCACAACCAGTTCTCGACCTGGATGCTGATCTTCGCGGGATTGCACCTCGCGATGAACTGGGACTGGGCGCTGGCGGCTATAGGGAAGTTATTCGGCGGCGGGCGGGAAGGCGGGTTGTGACCGGCGTGCAGGTGCTGCTGCGGATGCTGCTGCTTACACTGGCGGCGGCGGCGTGCGTGGAACTGACTGCAGTTTATGTTGGCTCGATGCGGGCGGTTCGGCCGAATCCACGGCGGGAAGCGATGCTGCGCGTTCGGGCGCCGGGTCCGGATATCGGGCGCATTCCGGAGTTCATCGGCGAAGGGATTTTGTTTGCGCTGGTGACGGTGGCGGGACGGGTTGTGTTCAGGCTGCGGCTTTCCGCTCCGCCGGGCAATGAGGGGAAAATGCTCTCGCTGGAACTGGAGCGGAGAGCGGCGGAAACCGGCCCGGGCGGCGGGATGTGAGGCGTCAGACGCCTGCCGGGGGTTTTGACGGGCGGTCCGCTTCCATACGCTCGGGCCCGCATGACGGACCGGCGCACAGGGGCTAAGCACCACCCCGCCGTGCGGTGTCTGGTAACCTGAATGAGGTAGATTCTTACCTACTCAGAACGTTGTCCCCCAATTCCGCCGGGCAATTAACTTCTGCGTCCCACGTGCAATAAGACTGAAGAAAGGCGACGGCGCGTTTTGCGGCAGCCGGGGCGGCTGCGCTTTCGCGCATGCTTATCGATATTCGCATTTCCACGCGCACGGAGATTTCAATGAAGCAGAGCAGACCGCCGGAGTTCGAAGAAGTTGAGCGGGGAGCCGCGACCAGCAATACGGAGAAGTGGGACGTCTATCGGGCAAGCTTCCTGAAGCTGATCGCGGAAGAGGCGCGGCTCCAGATGGTGGCGGACATGCCCCCGGCCGGCGCGGCTGAGGACGGGGCGGAGGCGCTGCGCAATGCCGTGGTCGGAGTGGAATTCGCCCGCCTGGTTTACGACGATTCGCGAAACGTTCTGGCGACCGCGCTGCTGCGGAAGGGCGGCCAGGGGCCGCTGCCGGGACCGGAAGCGCGGAGCCGCTGGGTGGAGAGAGTGGCGGATCTGCTGAGCGACTTTCGCGACGATGGCGCAGGCGCTACGGCGGCGGACCAGTGCGCGGCCGAAAGAATCGTTTCCGCGGCGCACGCGCGGTTCCTGGAGCAGACCATATGAATCCCGAGCGGAGCGTCATCGGCCGTATTTACAGCGAACTGGACGCCGCGTTCGCCACCATTCAGGCGGCGACCGTATGGCACGAACTTGCGCACGAGGACCCGCAGAAAGTGGCCCGGAGGTGCGCTGAAACCACGGCGGCGAGCATACGGAGGCAGCTGCTGCGGGAGCCGGTGAGCGAGGCGGAGAGCCGGCTGATCGAAGTGAAGCTGCGGGCTCTGATCGGCGCGGCGGCGAGGATTGCGGGACCGGCCGGCGCGGCGGACAAGGAAGGCCAGCCGCCGAAATCGCGGGCGTTGCACGGCAGTTGAGGATCGTGGCGGAAGCAAAAACGAGGGATGAAATGAACGAGTATTTCGCCGGCGACGCCGGTACACGAAGAGACGCGAGCGGACCGTACGGAGCGGCCCTGGAGCGCGACGGGGCGGAGTTGAAAGCGGGCCCGCTGACGGAGGCGAGAGCGCGGGTGAACGCGGGGTTCGATCGTCTGGCGAAGTCGATTGCGACGGGCTCGGATGCGAACGCGGGACTCGGGGGGGACGAGATCGCGCTGCTGCTTGGAGTGCTGGAGGAGAAGCGCGCGGAAGAGTTGAGCGGGGCGATGCCGGTCCACCGGGCGCGCGCGTGGCTGGCGAACAGCGAGGCGCGGACGGTGCTGATGAGGGACCCGCGGGCGGCGCTGATTTTCAGGGGGCTGAATTCGCGCCGGCTGTCCTCCGCGGAACGGCCGCTGCGCTATTTCGGGTTCGTGGACGATGCGGGATTCCGGGTGTTCGAGTTCGGGCGGCTGCCGGACACGGCGGCTTCGCAGAAATATCACGTGAGCGTTTCGCTGGCGTTTTTTCTGCACAGCAAGATGGTGCTGCAGGACGGGCCGGGGTTCTGCGCCGCGCTGCTGGCGGAGCGCGAGGAACCGGCCGATTGCGTGGCCAGCGACGAAGATCTGGATCATTTCCTCGCCAGCCGCGCGCCGAAAACAGCCGACAAGCGCCGTGCGACATCGCGAACGGAAACGCGATACGACGGCAAATGAGAGCTGCCGCAAAGGATTGCTGCCCCGGTCGGGGCTTCTTCATCGCCGACGACGGTACCCAGCAGAAGAGTTTATCTGGCCGCCTTCCCTGCACTTGCCATTTACTGGTTCGGTTCCGGAGCAGTCTGATAATGAATCGTTTTTCAAATACAAGCCAATTTCAAAGGACGGAACTATGACCAATATCTTTGTCGGAAACCTGAGTTTCAACGTGACCCAGGAGGAACTGACCGCGGCGTTTTCGCAATACGGCAATGTGGAGCGGGTGAGCATCGTGACGCACCGCGACAGCGGGCAGCCACGCGGATTCGCGTTCGTCGAAATGACGGAACGCAACGAAGCGAACAACGCGATCGCCGGGTTGAACGGCGCGTCGATGGGCGGACGAACGCTGAACGTGAACGAAGCAACCGAGCGGCCCCGCACTTCTCAGGGGCGCGGCGCCGGCGCAGGGCGCGACGACCGCGGCCGCTCGCGCCGCTGGTAGATATCGAAGCCTGATCGACCGGCGGGACCGCGCGCAGCTAACCGGTGACGTTCAGCTGGCGCAGTCTGTTTTCGAGGACCAGTTCCGGACGCAGATTGAGCCAGCGGAGGTCGTGGCCGGAGGAGATGTCGAGCGCGGCCTGCGGGATCATGCCGATCAGTTCGCTGCCGGCGACCTCGACATTCGCGCCGCGGCAGAGCGCGGAGACAGCGCCGAACACGACGTGGAGCGGGGTGCGGCGGAAATCGGTCAGGTTGATCGAGACCTGAGTCTCGCCGCGCGATTCGAGCGGCAATCCAAGAGCTTTCACGGCGGGCAGTCCGCCGCCCGACTCGCGAATGGCGCGGGCGGCGCGGCGGGCGAAGCCGAGGTCCGTGGTCCGCAGATTGATGTTCCAGGCGATGAGGAATTCGCGGGCGCCGACGACGGCGGCTCCGGCGGTGGGGTGGCGCGCTTCGCCGATATCGGGCGCGGCTCCGGCAAGAGCGAGACGGCGGACGTTTTCGAGACGGAGCCGATCGTGGTTGAGAGCGGCCGCTTCGTAGAGAAACACGGGGACGCGCAACTCCCGCCAGATGCGCCCGGCGGCGGCGCGGGCGAGCGCGGCGCAGTCTTCGAGCGAGACATCCCGGACGGGCACGAAGGGGACGACATCCGCGGCGCCGATGCGGGGATGGACGCCCGCGTGGCGCGTGAGATCGATGCGGCGGACGGCTGCGGAGACGGCGGCGAGGACCGCGGCGACGACGCTGGCGGGCGCGCCGGCGACGGTGAGCACGGCGCGATTGTGATCGGGATCCGAAGTGGTATCGAGGAGCCATGCGCCTTCGACGCCGGATGCGGCCTGCGCAATTTCGGCGATGATCACCGGATCGCGGCCTTCAGAGAAATTCGGAACGGATTCGACGATCACACGCGGCGGTCCCGGCGGAGTTTCTGAATCCTGCGCAAGGCGCTCATGGGCAGGAAGCGCATGCCGGCGACAATCGCTTTATATTTCCAGCCAGGAACAACGATGACATCGCCACGGTCGAGGCCGCGGAGGGAATCTTCGACGACGTCGTCGGCGGTCATCCAGAGCCAGCGCGGGATGAGGTTCGGGTTCACCCCGAGGGTGTCGTGGAATTCGGTGACGGTGAAGCCGGGGCAGAGCGCCTGGACGCGCACGGGGGAGTTGAGGCCGCGGAGTTCGAGGTCGAGGCCGAGGGTGAAGCTGTTGATCCAGGCTTTCGAAGAGCAGTACATAACGTTGCCCGCGCTTTGATTGAAGCCGGCGACGGAGGAGACGCTGATGACGGCGCCGCGGCCGCGCTCCGTCATGCCGCGCAGGGCGGCGTGGGTGAGCCGCATGATGGCGGTGATGTGGACATCGAGCATCTGCTGCTGGCCGGCGAGGGGAGCCTGCCAGAAGCGGCCGAGCGTACCGAAGCCTGCGTTGTTGACGAGGAGCTCGAGACCGGGAGAAGACGCGATGGCGTTTTCGACCTTCGAGATGCCGCTGCTGGTGGAGAGATCGGCGGCGAGCGCTTCGGCGTCAGGCAGTTCCGAGGCGAGGCGCTGGAGACGGTCCTCACGGCGGGCGACGAGCAGAAGAGCGTAGCCGCGGGCGGCGAGCTTGCGCGCGAAGGTCTCGCCGATGCCGCTGGAAGCGCCGGTGATGAGCGCGAGTTTACGTGGCATGCGGGGTTGTGTAACGAGGATAGCGTTCGGGGAGTTTTCCGCAGCCTCCGGAAGCAGTATCCTTCACCACCCTGCATTCGCCCTTTGTGGTCACTCAGGCCCGCGGCTCTGAAGATACGACGGCATCAGAGCCGCGAGAGCAAGGTCGCCCCGGGGAAAACTACCGGCCGCCGCGTCCGCCGCCGAGTTCGGTGTCGATGACGTCCTTCTTCGTCGAGATGCCGATGATCATGAGTTCAAGGCCGTCGGAACCGCCGGCGAAAGAGTGCGCTTCGTTCAGACGAACCGGCACGGCGTCGCCTTTGTGGATTTCCGCGGTCTCGCCATTGACGGTGGCGCGGCCGGAGCCGTTCAGCACGTAGTAAACCTCTTCGACATACGCGTGGTGGTGGAGACCTTCGGTGGCGCCATTGGGGATGAGGAGATGGTCCATGTAGGCCCAGTTGGTGAGGAATACGTCCTGATCGAGCGCACGGCGGTACTGGACCGTGCCCTCGCCGCCGCGATAGTGCTCAATGGGCTTGAGGAGGCTCTTGTCGATGCGCATGGTCATGAAGGTGGGGATTTCATCCTTCTGCTTCACGTCGGTGCGGGCGTCGTTGAGGTTGAAGGCATCATAGTGGCCTTTGATCGAAGACACGTTGATGTTCATGAATTCGACGGGATGGTCGCTCGGGTTGTAGATGGCGTGGGAGTGGCCCATGCGGCAGGGCGCGCCGACAGTGCCTTTGAGCACGGACGTGCGGCCGTCGATGGTGAACTCGGCCTGGCCGTCGAAGATGACGAACATCTCCTCATTCGTGTTGTGGAAGTGGGCGCCGACGCCGCCGCCGGGCATGATTTCGCAGCGGTGGACGAAGTTGAGATTGACGTCCATGGCGGTGGGCGGGACGAGGAGTTCGCAGGCCATGTCGCCGGCGCTGTTGTGGGAGCGGCTGTGCGTGTAACGCGAGGGGTCGGTGTGGCCGATGCGGGCGGCGAGCGGTTCGCGGGGGGCGGTCATCTGGGCGGCGAACGGAGAGGCCAGGGCGACGGTGAGGAGAGGGATGGCGAGTCGGGTCATGTCACCGGATATCTTATGACTGTTCGCGACGCCGCGACTGACTGTTCGCGACGCGGGGACTTGCCCGCGACGCGGGCGCAGGCTTGAGCATCACTAACCAGGCACGGACATTTTCCGGGACAGGAGAAGCGAATTGAAATATCGTTTGCTGGGACACAGTGGCCTGCGGGTGAGTGAAATTTCACTCGGCACGATGACGTTCGGCGAGGACTGGGGCTGGGGCGCGGCGAAGGATGACGCGCGGACGATCTATGACGCGTATCGCGAGGCCGGGGGCAACTTCATCGACACGGCGAACGTGTATACGAACGGGTCGAGCGAGATACAGCTGGGCGAGTTCATGGCGGGACACCGGGGGGAGATCGTGCTGGCGACGAAATACTCGAACGCCATGCCGGGCAAGGACGCGAACGCGGCGGGCAACCACCGCAAGAACATGGTGCAGGCGCTCGAGGCGTCGCTGAAGCGGCTGAAGACCGATTACATCGATCTCTACTGGCTGCACATCTGGGACCAGATGACGCCGGTCGAAGAGGTGATGCGGGCGTTCGACGATCTGGTGCGGCAGGGGAAGATTTTGTATGCGGGGGTTTCGGATGCGCCGGCGTGGTGGATGGCGCAGGCGAATACGGTGGCGGAGTTGAGGGGATGGTCGCCGTTCATTGCGATGCAGATCGAATACAGCCTGGTGGAGAGAACGGTGGAGCGGGAACTGATTCCGGCGGCGAAGGCGATGAATATCGGGGTGACGGCGTGGTCGCCGCTGGCGGGCGGCGTCCTCACGGGCAAGTATGCGAGCGGAAAGCAGGAGGCCGGCGCGCGGTTTTCCAGCGAGATGATGCAGGAGTTCATGCCGGAACAGGCGAGGCAGGAACGCGTGGTCGCGGCGCTGCGGAAGGTGAGCGAAGAAACGGGGCGGTCGCTCGCGCAGGTGGCGCTGGCGTGGCTGCGGTACCGCGCGGTTCCGGTGATTCCGATTATCGGCGCGCGGAAGATGACGCAGTTCGAAGATAATCTGGCGAGTCTGACGCTCGAGCTGACCGGCGAGCAGGTGAAGGCGCTCGATGAAGCGAGCGCAGTCGAACCCGGGTTCCCGTACAGCATGTATGCCCGCAGCCTGCCGCGCGCGCTGGCTTATGGCGGGATGCGGGATCAGATCCTGGCGTGACGCCGCGAACGATACTCATATACGATGCCGCTCGATCATGTTCCGGGAGACACGTCGCCCGAAATGCAGGAGGTTTATTACCGCAGGCTGGCTGAGCTGGGGCCAGCGGAGCGGATTCGAATCGGAGTGGGAATGTGGGAGGCGGCGCAGGCGATGCAAAGGGCGGCGATACTCCGGGAACACCCGCAAGCCGATGAGGATGAGATTCGATTCCGGATGGCGGTGAGCCGGTTCGGACCGGAACTGGCCCGGGCGGCGTGGCGGAGAAGTTGAGTTCGACGCCGGACGCATTCGAGCGATTGCGCGGGGCGCTCGAGCGCGCGGGAATTCGGTACGCAGTCGGCGGCTCCTGGGCGAGCACAGCGTTTGGGGACCCGCGGTTCACCAATGACATCGACATTCTGGCCGACATTACGCCGGAGAATCTGCGGGCGTTTCTGCAGGCGCTGCCGCAGGACTTCTATGCCGACAGTCCCTCGGCCGAGGCGGCGATTCGCAGCGGAAAGCCGTTCAACGTGATTCACATGCCGACGGTGCTCAAGTTCGATTTATTTCCGGCGAATGCCTTTCCGATCGGGGCGGAAGAACTGGACCGGGCCGTGGTGGTGGAGAACACAGGGCTGTCGCGCGGTCCGGCGCGGTTCGTCACACGGGAGGATATTCTGCTCGCGAAACTGCACTGGTTCAAAGCAGGAGGCGAAGTATCTGAAGTTCAATGGCGGGATATCCAGGGGCTGGTGCGTTCGGCGTACCGGGGATTCGATATGGAGTATCTGGGCCGGGGCGCGGAGAAGCTCGGGGTTCGGGAACTGCTGAAGCGCGCGTTCAGAGAATAGGCCGACCAGATCAGTTGGCGCCGGCTGGCCGGCGCAACGGCGGGGTCATGGCCATTTGCAGTTCGGTTTTCTGGATCATGCGGGTCCAGAGGGAGCCGGGTTTGGGATCGAACACGAGGTCGTCGCTCGAATCGAAGATGAACCAGGCGCCGCGGCGGACTTCTTCCCGCAGCTGCGTGGCGGTCCAGCCGCAGTAGCCGAGGTAGACGCGCAGTTCGGCCGAGCGCTTGCCCTGGGTGAGGGCGTCTTCAAGGACCTTTCTGGTGGAA
>DAIDJK010000228.1 GCA_027450225.1 Bryobacterales bacterium
GCGATGTTGGCGGCCAGCGCGAACATCGCCGCCAGCCACACCGGCGTGCCGCGAATCGCCAGTGGAAGATAAATGACGCCGAACAGAACTCCGGTGGCGGCTGAAGCGACGGCGCCTTCCCAGCTCTTGCCAGGGCTTACCAGGGGCATCAGCTTGTGGCGTCCGAAATTTTTGCCGAAATAGTAGGCGCCGGTGTCACCCACCCAGTTGATCATCAGGCCGAACATCAGCCAGTGGCGGCTGATGTCGCGCAGCAATATGCCCGCCCGCCAGGCGCCAAAAATGTACGCCACGCCCAGCACCAGAGCGGCGGCCTTGTGGAACGCGCGGTCGAGCGGCGTCGAGAACAAGGGAATGCACATGGCTGCGAGCGTGATCAGCACGAACAGCGGGAATACGCGATTGCCGCCGGCAAACAGAACAACCAGCCCCATGACGTAACCTGCCACGGAGGGACTCGCGGTGATGGCCGCATATTCGTGAAAACAGAGCAATGCCACCAGCGCCACAACGGCCATGAACACAGGCGCGGGAGCGAACAGAACCGAATAAACCGCAATGGGAACGAGAGCTAAAGCAGTAAGGACCCGCTTCATGTGGAGGAGACGGCGATCTCCTCGAGAAAATTCATGTCTGTGGAAACGCTGGGCTGCGCGGCCGAGGACAATCCGCCGAAACGCCGCTCGCGGCGTTGAAAATCGAGAACGGAGCGCAGCAGCTCTCTGCGGTTGAAATCCGGCCAGAGCGTCTCGGTAACGTACAACTCCGAGTACGCGATCTGCCACAGCAGGAAATTACTGATGCGCATCTCTCCGGAGGTTCGGATCAAAAGATCCGGTTCGGGCAATTCCGAAGTGTAGAGACGGCGCGAGATGGCGTGTTCGTCGATGACGAGATCGTTCAGGCGGCCCTGAATGCGCGCATCGTCGATGATGGCGTTCACCGCATCCACAATCTCGTTGCGCGCACTGTAATTGATGGCGAGGTTCAGGCGCATGCCGCGATTGCGAGCGGTGGATTTTTCGACCGCGCGAAGTTCATCGTAGACGCGCGAGGGTAGCGCCTCCACCCGGCCGCTCGACTGCAGCCGGATGTCGTTGCGCTGCAGATCGCTCAGTTCGTGCCGGAGATAGAAGCGAAGCAATCTCCAGAGCATTTCCACTTCCGCCCGCGGCCGCTTCCAGTTCTCGGCGGAGAACGCATAGAGCGTGAGGGCCTGAACGCCGAGATGCGCGCAGGCTTCCACGATGGTGCGAACCGCGCTCACCCCCGCCTTGTGTCCGGCGATGCGGGGCAATCCCCTCCGCTTCGCCCAACGGCCATTTCCATCCATGATGATTGCGATGTGTGCCGGAACACGGGCGGGGTCAACGGCCAGCGCCAGTTCGCGATCGGGATCACCGGGCGCGAGCGCTTCGAGCAGCTTCATGCGTTACCCACCCATCGTACACCGCGCCGCAAAGCGCTGTCAGAGACAAAGTGTGGGCGGCGATATAGCCGGCAGTTCCAATGGCCGGTCAGTGAATCGCTTCTAGAGCCGGCTGGAGCCAGGACGTGATCAGGCGGCTCGCCCAGGGGAACTGGGTGGCCATCACGGTGATCAGGGGCAGCGCTCCGAAACGAAGCAGACGGAAATAGAACGTGCTGTTCAACTCGCCGGCATTGGTGGTGGTGATACGGCTCATCAGAGAGTCTTTATCCATTTGAGCGAAGACCATGCCGACGCCGATGCCGAACGCGATAAAGGCTCCGATGCCGGTCACGGCAAGCCACTTCTGCCCCTGGAAGGGATATACGCTCACCGCGATGAGGCTGAGAATGAATCCGCCGCCGATGAATCCGAGCAGATTGCGCAGGTGGCGGAACGTGTAGCGCATGAAGATCAGGTGCCGGAATGCGAGATATTCCTCCCGAAGCAGGCGGCGCTTGTCCGCCGTCTTTGAATCGCCCTCCGGCCAGAATTTCTGGCTGAGCTCGTCGTGAAACCTTTCGCTGCAGTGGGCCAGAATGAGCTGCAGAAGGCGGTATGTGGCGATGTCCGGTTCCAGCCCCTTGGCCAGTTCGGGCTCCATGCAGGCGAGGAGCTTCTCCGCCGGGCCGAGGAGGAGATCGAGTTCGGCGGGGCCGCAACCTTCGGCGCGGACGGTCTTGAGCAGGTCCACGCAGCGATTGCTGATGAAGAACGGATGCTCGCGGGGAGCCGTCACCAGCGGCACCCAGCTGATCTGCTTTTCGAGGCGCGAGAATGCTTCACGAAACGGGGATCGTTCAAGCGCCTGGAGATATTTGCGGAAATGGGACCAGATGCGCATGAATTGTACCCAGCAAAGGCAGGTGAGCCATTCTACAGTGAGGAGCGAAAGAACGATCATCAGGTCGTAGGAGAACGGCTCGAGCGAGCGGACCGTATCCCAGGGTCTTTGCATCCCGGACCAGATGAGGAACGGTATCAGGGCGGGTACCCAGATTCGCGCGGAAAAAATATCGCGAATGGCCTCGTTGACCTCACTTGCGTACGAATCGAAGCCTTTCAGATCGTCCGGCAGCGGGAACGAAGAGCGCTGCTGGGTAACCTCTTGCCGGCGGTGCATCATGCCCTCGCGCTTCATCTGCATCCAGGTCCAGACGCAGATGGCAAACGCCAGAAGCAGCAGTGGCAGGATCGGGGAAACGCCGTTGGCGAAATCGAGCGATCGATATGCGGCGAACAGGCCCGTGTCGTAATCCCGGCGCCAGACGGTGCGCATCCATATGCCGACCGTGACGGCCGCGAGGGCAGCGGCCCACGCGACCACGATGATGTAGCCATCCATCCAGAGCGCGCCGATGGCCGCTTTGCGCCTTGCGGGCCGGAAAATTCCGGCGAAACTGCCCGGGGCAAACCGCGGGGTGAGGAGCGCGCCGATCGCAAAGAGAAGGCACAGAGCGACCAGGCCGGCCGAGACGCGGACAATGGCCCAGCAGACGCGTGTCTCGCCGCTGAAGAAACGAAACATTACGCTGGTGAACATCGCGACCACGCAGAAATCGGCCGCGGTGAGGGCGAACAGGAACGGCCGCTCCTCCATTTCCGGCCTGCGGGACGGATAAGCGCGAAAGATGTCCCGGAACAGCCGGAAAGCGCCGCTTCTCACCTGAGGCAGCAGGCTTTTCGGCTTTTCGGGAATGGTGTACCCGCGGAGACATTCGAGCACAAACCAGCAGTGGGCCACAGAAGCGACAAGCAGTGTGATGAAGAGCAGCACCCAAAGATGGCTGGGTTCTTCCGGCTCCGGAGCGCCCGAGGCGGGCCCGAGAGCAGCGTGCTCCGCGGCTCCTCCCGGGTCATCGAGCAATGCGACCGGCCAGTAACCGTCATGGCCCAGGGTGGTGAGCCAGAGATTCGGCCCGCATGACGAGGGCACGGGTGACTTTGGGCATGCCGCGTCGAAGGAGGAAGGGGGAAACGTGCGTGGGCAGCGAATAAAGCGCGACAGAAAGGCCACAGACACGTTGTAGATGCTTTCAGCGTCGCGGCTGGCGAACTGAACGCGCCGCTTCGAAGCGCCCGGCGGCCGTTCGCTCATCCAGCTTTGATTCCGCAGAAAGAGCGGGTAGTCCGTGATGGCCAGCATTCCGGTGAGCGGTTCGGCTTCGGCGGCGCGCAGAAACAGAAGGTCGGATTCGATGGTGAAGACCCGGATCTCGGGAAACCCGCGCCGAATAAAGCCGCTGAGGAAAACGGCGTCGAGCACGTCTGTCGCCGTCACGCCGACGAAATGGGTTCTTTCGCGGCGCAGCGCAGCGCCGATAGACATTAGCACCGCCTGCTGCGACGCCGGGCTCTGCACGTCGGAGAATGGGGCGGGGCTGTCGGGATCGACAAACGGGCTGTCGGCGGCGTACGAACCTTTGAGCGTGAAACGATTGGCGGCTGGTGTGGCCGGAGAATCTCCAGGTTGTTTCGCCTGCGTCTGATCGTCGTATACGTTCCGCAGGCGCGCGATCTCCCGCGGATACCGATACAGGGTCGCGCCGATGTTCGACCCCATGGTGAAATTTCCATAGAGCGTTTCGTCTTCCGCGAGAATCGATGTGCTGGTCAGAGGCCACCAGGTGCGGCGCGTGAAGTCGTAGAACGCCTCGATTGCCTTCGAATCGACGTGCAGAGCGCACGAGATTGTCAGCGCTTCTGTAGCTGCGGCCGCGCATGCCTTTTCGTCCGTCGCGGACGGAGACCTGATCTCCACTGGCGCGGGCCACGGATTGTTTGTGAAATACGCCGCCAGCCCGGCGATCGAACCCGAGAATGCGGGCCCGATGATGCTCAGCCGTTTCAACTTTGCGGGCGTTTCTCCGGTTCCTCCCTGCGTCTGGCGCACAAATCGAACGGCCGCATTGAGTACCTCCGTGTTGGCGCCCAGCGTTGGCTCTTCGGGAACCAGCAGCACGAACAGAACACGGCTGGGAATCTGATGGTCCTTGTCACGGAAGAACAGAACGCCGGGCAATTTGCGCCGGGCATCCGTATCGGCCTGCTGGGATTTGCGGTCCCGCGTGGTGAAGAGTTCCGACTCCGGGCTTTGGCGCCACGGCAGGTAATAGTCCTGGAAGAGGTAGTCGGAGTCGTTGGCGGCCCCCATGATGCTTTCGATCGCCCGGTCGGCGTAGAGGGCCAGATGCGTGGACTCGGGGTCCGGGATCAGCGCAATCAGGAAATCGGCCTGCGCCGGATCGGCGAGGCAATCCCGGACGCCTGCGCTTCCGGAATCGTTCTTTCCGAAAAATTCGCAGACGCGGGGTCCGAGGAAGCGGTCGAGATCGGGCGGTGTAGCTGGCGCAGGCTCATCCTGCGGCTGCGCGCCACCGAAAGAAGAAGCAGGTTTGGGGTCGACGCGCTGGCCAGGCCGCGGCGAAAGGCCTGAAACGGCCGCGATAACGGTCAGGATAGTGGTGGCGACGCCGGCTCCGCGCTTCATGGAAATACCCGGTTTTTATTGCTGCCGATAACAAAAGCGCAAAAAAATTCCCGAGTGAGCCACGTTTTTTTCCCGCGTGCGCCAGCCATCGTATGTATGCTCGGGATTTGCCTTGACGGGAGCGATCGACATTGCGCAGGCGGCCGCTGCGGACATTCCCGCGATCGGCGCGCTTTGGACCGAATATTGGGAATCGTTCGGACTGTCCCCGGAAATGCAGGGCTTCGCCGTCGAACTGGCCTCGCTGCCAGGCGCCTACGCTCCGCCCTCCGGACGTCTGCTGATCGCAACCTGCGCCGGCATTCCCGCCGGTACCGCGGCGTTCCGCGATATTGGCGGCGGGTCTTGTGAGATGAAGCGGCTGTACGTGCGGCCACATTTCCGCGGGGCTGGCATCGCAAGGTCGCTGATCGCGAAGCTGGTCGGGGAAGCGCGCTCAGCCGGCTACGGCGTCATCTGCTGCGACACGCTTCCGGCGATGACGGAGGCCCTGCGGTTGTATCGGGCGTTCGACTTCGTTGAAACCGCGCCGTACTCTTCGAAACCGACGCCGGGCGCGATTTACCTCCGCCTGGGGCTCTGATGCCGGCCGCGATCTCCTATAATCCGGGCATGGCAGGAACCCGCGAATTTCCTTCGCGCAGAGCGCCGGCCCGAGTGGCCGCCATTGCGCTTCTCGCGCCAATTCTGCTGCTTGCGATGGCGGTTGGCGCGTTTGCCGGCGGACCGAAGACAGAAGTGGCCGAAGGTGGCAACGCCGATGTGGCGATCAAGGCGACTTTCGTGCCTCAGGAACAGTTGAAGCAGATCGTAGGCACGGATTTCGGCAAGATGTTCACCACGCTCAATGTGCAGGTGACCCCGAAAAACGGCAAGCCGCTGGCCATCAGCTACGACGATTTCGAACTGCTTTCGCAATCGAGCGGGGAGCACGGCAGCCCGTACGAAGCGGGCCAGATTTCCGGCTCGGGCGCGCTGGTTCTTCACCGTGAGGATCGGTATGGCTCGGTCGGCGTGGAACCTACGAGCAGCGTCTGGAGCCTGGGGCCGATTATGGGCGGCGGCGGAGGCGGGCCGAAGAAGGCCGCCGATAACCGCGTGGATATGGTGCAGGGCAGCTCGAGCGTGGACCCTCTCACAGACCTGCTGAAGAAGAAAATGCTGCCGCAAACTTCGGCCACCGCTTCCGAATCCGGTCTGCTGATCTTCCCCGTCGCCAACGAAAAGCCGAAGCATTTGGTGCTTTACTACAAGACAGCGGACGGCAAACTGCGGCTGACATTCAAAAACGAATGACTCTGACTGAACTGGATACTCCGGCGCTCGCAATCGACCTCGACGCCATGGAGCGCAATCTGGCGCGCGTGGCCGATTACGCGGCATCCTCCGGATTGCGGCTGCGGCCACACACCAAGACGCACAAATCCACGCAGATCGCGCGGCGGCAGATGGCTCTGGGAGCCGCGGGGCTTACGGTGGCGAAAACCAGCGAGGCGGAATTTATGGCGGCGGTTGCGCCGGAGGACCTGCTGGTCGCGTTTCCGGTGGTGGGGCGGCCGAAGCTGCAGCGGCTCGCCACGCTCGCTCACCAGGCGCGGATCACCGTCGCGCTCGACAGCCTCGACGCCGCCGAGCCGCTTTCCGAAGCCGCTGTCGGTGCCGGCGTGCGCTTCGGCGTCCTGGTTGAAGTGGATGTGGGGCTCGGCCGCGTGGGCGTCCAACCGCGGGAGGCGGCGAATCTCTCAAAGGCGATTCAGAATCTGCCTGGGCTGGAATGGCGCGGCATTACATTCTATCCGGGGCACATAAAATCGCAGGACGATCCGCGAGTCCCGGAGTTTAATGCCGCGGTTGGCGCGCTGGTTCGCGATGTTCGCGCCGCCGGGCTCGACCCGGAAATCGTCAGCGGCGGCTCCACTCCGCTGCTCTTCCGCTCGCATGAAGTTCAGGGGCTGAATGAAATCCGTCCGGGCACATACGTGTTCAACGATCTCAATACCATTGCCAGCGGCGCCTGCGGGCTCGAGGATTGCGCGGCGTTCATTGTTGCGACTGTGGTTTCGACTCGGCCCGGACACATGATCATCGACGGCGGATCGAAGACGTTTTCCTCGGATCGGCTCGGCTCAGGCGAGCCGGGGTTCGGACGCATTCTCGAAGCGCCGGGCGCGCTCTTTCACAAGATGAATGAAGAGCACGGATTCGTGGATCTGGCGCGCTCCGAACGGACCTTTTCGGTGGGGGATAAAGTTCGCGTGATTCCCAACCACATCTGCGTGGCGGTGAATCTTCACGAAACCTGCTGGGGAATCCGGGGTGGGGAAGTGGAGACGTGCTGGAAGCCGGAAGCGCGCGGCAAACTGCAGTAGCGCCGCATTTTGAAGGCGCACCTCAACCGTTGCGGTGGCGGCCCTTCGCGCTCTCTTTTGTTTCCCGGCGCAAAATGGCTGCCGGATCGACAGCCATTTCGAGCCGGATACGCAATTACATCTTTACGGAATCGACGTGGACCGAGTCACCGGTCACTTTGCCGTTGATGGTCACCTTGTGGCCATAGTGATCCTTTACGGCGTCCGGGTTATCGATCTTGTAGACCTTGTCACCGGAGACAAAGACTGGCGCCGCGCCACCGCTGATGCACTTCTCCACGCACTTCTGGTCGGCTTCGGCCGCGTTAACATGCTTCGCGCCGCAATGCTCGTCCGAAATCGTTCCCTTCATGCTCTTGGCGAATGCGCCGAAGGCGAACAGTGAAAGCATCAAACCCGCTGCTGTGAATGTTTTCTTCATGTAAGGCTCCTTTGGAAACGATATTCCAATTGGGTGTTCGGATGCAACGGGCCGCCGAATGTATGCAAAACTTCTGCCAGAGGCACCTCACCCGTATTCTGCATACTATCGCGGCGCACCGGTCGTTCTGCTTCGTGCCCGTTTGTTTCGTAAGGTTTCATCCCGATTGGAATAGCCTTCGTAGCCGATCCACGCCGTCGCAAAGTGAATTTTTACTCAGACCGGCACAGCTCGTGTCAGGCGGCTTCGCCGCGGTCGATCGGCGTCACCGGGTCGATCGCCATCCACATGAAAATGCCGGTGAAATAGACAGCCGCGTTCATCAGCAGCACATCGCTCCAGTTGTGGTGCGTCATGGAAAGCAGGGTTCCCACGGTTATACCGTAGAGTCCCCCGCCGATGTTTCCCACCATGTTCATGGTGCCGGACAGGGTCCCGGAATAATTGCCCGCAACGTCCATCACGGTACCCCATGCGGTCGGCATCACGAGGTCGTTCGAGAAACTGGAAAACGCGAGCGCAAAAACAGCGGGGTACGGATCGCGGAGCAGAATGGCGAGCAGAACGAATACGGTGGCGCCCGCGAACCCTCCGCACGCCAGCATTTTCCGCGCCGTCTTCACGCTGCCGGTCATGCGCGCCAGCGGCGCCGCAATCAGACCGCTGACCAGACACCCGATGCCTCCGAAAAGCAGCGGCAGCATCTTCAGCACGGTGCTGTTGGTCACGTCCATGTGAAAACGCTCATCGATGAACGTCGGCGCCCACGTGATCAGGAAATACCAGGGAAAACTGAGGGCGAAATACTGTCCGCAAAGCAGCCACACGGTCTTCGAAGTCACGAACTTCCTCACCGGCACCTTGCCGTGAGCGTGCGGCGGCGTGTTGTACTTGAGCAGATCCAGTTCGGCCTGGTTCACGCCTTTCTTGTCGCGCGGATTATCGCGGAACCATACGTAAAACGCCGCGGCCCAGATCACCCCCAGCCCCGCAAACGCGTAAAACGCCTGCCGCCAGTTCAGGTATTGAAAAAGAATCGCGATCAGCAGCGGCGTGAATGCGCCCCCCCACCGCGCGCTCAGCCAGATGATGCCCTGGGAACGAACCCGCTCGCTTTGCGGAAGCCAGTTGGAAAATGCGCGCGTGATGTTGGGGAAGCATCCTGCCTCGCCCGCGCCGAACAGGATCTGGGTGATGAACAGAGATAACCAGCTCCATGCCATGCCGGTGATCGCAGTGAAGGCGGACCACCAGATGACAATTCGCATCAGGACCTTGCGGGGCCCGAGGCGGTCTCCCAGAAAGCCGCTTGGAATCTCGAACAGCGCGTAGGCGAACCCGAACGCTGTGAATACAGCCCCCATTTCACGGTCGGTGAGATGAAGGTCGGCGGCGACTCTGCCGCGCGAAAGGGACAGGGCCACGCGATCGATATAGGTAATGATGGATACCGCGACCGCGAAGGCGATTACGCCGTAGCGAACCCGTGTCGGTTTCTGCTCCGAGCGGATTGCTTCCGGCACCATGGATGCCATAGTCATGCATCATATCTTCAAGCCTCCTGACTTTCGGCCTGTCGAGGAAAACCTGCGCGAATGCTTCCGTGTGCTCGCCGCCCAACGCGCGCGCGGAGAAGTGCTGGAACTGCCAGGCGTGACCATCGCCTCTGCCGGCGTGTCTTTCCAGATGTTCAATGCGGCGTTCCTCAGCGCCCCGGTCACGGACGCCGAGGAACTCGATGCCCGCGTCATGGCCGCGCGCAAGTACTTCGCGTCGCAGGGCATGCGATGGTCTTTCTGGTTCTGCGAAGACTGGGCGCAGCATGGCGCGAGGCGAAAGGCCGGAGCCGTGTTTCAGCGTCATGGCCTGAACCTGACGTCAGAGATGCCGGGCATGGTGGCCGCCGCGCTGAAACGCGGCGAGCGAGCTTCTGGTCTCCACCTGCGGCTCGCGGCTGCCGGCGAATCGCTAGCGCTCTTCCGGCAGATCGGCGCACTGTGCTTCCACGTGCCGCCGGTATGGTTTGGCGAGGTGTTCGACGATGCCATGATGCAGCGTCCAGGTTTCCGGGCCTCGGTAGCGTATGAAGACGACACGCCGATCGGCACGGCGGCTTCGGTGATCACGGGACGCGTGGTGGGCCTTTACAACATCGCTGTGCTTCCGGAATACCGAAGGCGCGGATACGGTTCGATGATCACGCGCCTGGCGGCGGAAGACGCTCTGG
>DAIDJK010000229.1 GCA_027450225.1 Bryobacterales bacterium
GCCACAAACCCCGCGTAATTGGCGGCGTCGCGCGGGTGCGGCAGCGGCGAAGGCGCGTCTCCGTTGTATTCATCGCAATCGAACAATCGAAAGGCCGGCGGCTCGAATTTGCAGCTCACCGTTACCGATCCCTTCAGCGCATTCGGAATCGCCTTCGCCGCCTTCTGCAGATCGTCCCCGCCGATGAACGCAAGCGCGAGCCTCGTGGCCTGCGCGGCGGCTGAACTCTGGTCCGTCATCGTGAAGTTCAGGCTCACATCCAGATCGGCGGCCGTTGTTGGCGAGCCATCGGGCGGCGCTCCCGCCGTGAAGTACACCTCGCAGCTGTTTCCCTTTCCGCCCGCCGTCGCCGTGTCTTTCATCCCCGTCTTGTACACCAGGCGGAACCGGTTGTGCCCCATGTAGAGCAGCTTCGTGCTCCGGTAGTAGCTCACCACGTCGGAGGCTTTGAACAGGCCGAAAAACTCGAAGCTCACCGCGCTGTTTGAAGTCCACAGGTGTTCCACGTACCCGCCCGGTTCCAGTTCCACTCCCGCCACCGCCATCGCCGCCCGGAAATCGCCGCTGATCGCCTTCGCGTACCCTTCCGCCAGCGCGGCCGCCTGCGTCAGGTCGAAGTCGAAGCAGAACAGCGAAGTGTCCGTCGAGATCTGCTCCTGCCGGAACTCCAGTTCCACCTTGTTTCCGTCGCCATTCGAGAGCAGGTCCCGAATCCTGTCGTTCACATCGCTCACGTACTTGTTCACCTGCCCCGTCTGGTCGGAGGCAATCAGGTTCGCGAGTCCTGAAGCCGCTTCGCGCAGGGTCGATCCACCCCCGGAGAATGCCTGCGCGCCGAACTGATTCGCCGCCGCGGGCAGCCTGGAGCCCAGATTGAACTGTGCGTTCGTCGAAAAGGTAATGCCCAGCGTCTCCGTCGTCTCCACTTCGCGCGATCGCGACCGGAAATACACCAGCTTCGCCGCCTGCGCGCCCCGCGACGCCACCACGTGGAAAACGTCGGTGTGGTCATACTCCACCGCGAATGAAGCGCCCGCCGTGAACGTGGGCCGCGCGGAAGCCACGGCCTTGCCGAGCGGCGACAGATCGAATGATTGCGTAATTTCGCCCGTGCTCCGCCCCCCGATCAGATTCGCCGTCACCCCGTACGTCGCTCCGAATCCCGTCGCAATCTTTCCGCAGTAGTCATATTCCAGATGGTCGCCGTCCGCCATGTCGGCAATCGCCGACGCCCGGAAGGGAAGCCGGAATGACTGAAACGCTTCGAAAATCGCGTCCGTGGCCTTCGTCTCCAGCGGAAACGTCTTGTGGAAGGTGATGTCGAACGTGTTCTGGTCGGATACGTGCCCGCTTACCCCCACATTGCCGGAGCTGAATGCCGCGCCTGTCGAAACGCCGATCGACACGGTCAGCTGAATCGATACATATGCTTTGCCGGCCGGAACCGCTATCCGAACCGCCTCATCGTCGCCCAGCTTGTACTGGAACAGCGTTCCGGATTTGGTGATCGACACCTTTCCTTTCACGCCCGGTGAGATCCCGAACGTCACGTTTCCCGCCGTGCCCAGGTTCCAGCTCAACGGTTGCAAGGGCGAGAACTCCAGCGGAAACATGTCGAGAGGCGCTTCGGCCAGATTGCCGGCCAGGCGGGACGGGTCCAGCGCGAAAGCCATTTGCGCCGGCCCCGAATTCTTCAGGAACGCGGCAAGATCGCTGTTCCCTCCCAGCGGAACCGACTGGTTCCCGAACTTCAGATTGAGTGACACGCGTGCTCCTTTCGCCGCCGGAACGCCGCGCCACCTGTCCTGGCGCGCCGCCCTCCAATGTCAGCGAGTGTCACATGTTATCAGGGAACGGAGCAAACGAATTTTTCGGCGTCCGGACGCGCCTGCTCCGGCTGCTATCTGCCGGAACCCGCGCGCGCCCGCCGCTGCCGGTACGCTTCGCTCACAAGAATCATCTCGGGCGAGCTCAACAGAGAGGGATCGCAGCTGGCCAGAAACTGCAGGCAACGGTCCAGATTGCGTTTCGCCGAAAGCTGCTCCACTTCGTCCTGGTCGCGCTTGGGAAGCGCCAGCGGATTGCAGTTGGCCAGCCCGTTGCGGCACGCGTCCAGATTGCGTTTCGCTTCAGCGGCGGACATCGCTTCCGAGTCGTCCCGGCTCAGCAGACTCGGGTCGCACGTCGTCAGCCCCGCCACGCAATTCTGCGCGTTCCGCCGCAGCGCCGCGCCCCGCGCCGCCGACGTCTCCTCATTGGTCAGCTTCAGCATGTCGCAGTTGAATCCGCCGCTCATGCACGTGTTGAAATTCCTCTTGTGCGCTTCGTTCTCCACCACGCGCGCCTGCTCTTTGGAAAGCGAAAGCGGATCGCAATTGAACTCCCCGCGCATGCACCGGTCGAAGTTGCGGCTGCTCGATATCTTCAGCACCGCCGCCAGATCCTGCTGGTTCAGCTTCATCGGGTCGCAGCCCGCTTCGCCTTTCATGCAGTGATCCCGGTTTCGCTTGCGGCCCGCATCCGCCATCGACGCCGCTTCGGATTCGGTCAGCAGCCGCGGATTGCACAGCGCCTGCCCATCCACGCAGGCCCTCGCATTCCGCAGATGGAAGGCGTTCATGATGCCTCGCGCTTCATCCTGGCTCAGCCGCGTCGGGTCGCAGCTCGCAAGCCCGGCTTCGCAGTTGGAATAGTTTCTGGCGTGCACCGCCTTCGTCATTTCCTGAATCTGCGAAGGCGTCAGTACGGAAATATCGCAGGGCAGGCCCTTCATGCAGTTTTCGAAATTCGTGTCCCGGGCCGCCTGGCGCGGCTTGCCGGCCTGCCCCTTCGCGTTCCGGTCCGCCGCATTTGCGGACGAACTCCATGCCCACGCCGCCACGCACGTCGCGATCAGGAAGAATGTCGAACGCTTCATGTGGCTGGCCCGCTCCTCGAACAGATTACCGCAATGCCGCGGATTGGTCCTGTTTCCGGCCCCGCTTGCGCCACATCAGGAATCCCAGCAGCGCCGCGATCGCGCCCGCGAACGATGCCGGTTCCGCCGCCACCGCCATCGGTTCCATCGCCGGCGCATACGCAATCAGTTCCTGCGCCGGATTCTGCCCCGCCACATACAGCGGCCCCGCGTTCGTCACCACCGTGAACTGCCCCCAGTATGCGTCTGGCGCGCCCGCCGCCACGAACTGCGCCGCTCCGGAAAGCAGCGTCTGTATCTCGGCGCCCTGCGCTCCCGCCGGATAAGGAGGCGTCACATAGCTGCCGGACGAGCCCGCAGGCGGTATCACATCCGTCACCTGCCACATTGCGTCCTGTATCGCCACCCGGTCGGTGCCCGGCAGAACGGCGTACTGGCTCACCAGCCACGCTTCCATGCGGTAGCGTTCGAGCGCTGTCGGCGTCAGCGCACTGGCCCCGAAATCGAACGCCGTCGTCCGGAAATCAATCGGCTGCGCCGGGCTCGGCGTGCTGTCCCATTGCGACAATGCGCGCCCATAGCGCGTGTTCGAAAGGTCGGACCCCGCCGTCAGCCCTGTCAGGTTGGCTTCGTATACCGAACTCGGTATCATCACCGTGTTCTGCGCGTCAATGCAGTAGACGAAGGTTTGCGTTCCGCCTTGCAGATTTCCCTCGGCGTCCGCCGTGCCCCCAATCTCCGCGTCGAACTTGCCGCCGCATCCGTTTCCCCCGCATGCGATCGTGTAGCCGTTCTGAATACCGGTCACCTGGAACGCAACCGAACCGCCCCAGGCCGCGCCCGAAACCAGCAGGCACATTGCGGCGGCGCGCCCCAGACGGTGAAATCCAAAACGAGTCTCCATACACCCGATTGTGGCATTCATCACATACATGGATGTGCTATAAGTACTGATACGGAACGAAAGTGGTCCCACGTCACTTCCCCGGCTCCCAAGCGGCGCAACCGCGCGCTTTACGGCTCATGTTGCGCGGCGTGCCCGGAGTACAATGTGATCGGTAGCCCTTGCGCCCGCCCGCCCTTCCGGTATAGTAAAATTGTTAGCGGAGTTTGTAAGAAGCGCCAGTAGTTCCGAGCAGTTCCCCGCCGATGGTCTGCCGGAAATCGCTTTTCTGGGGAGAAGCAATGTCGGCAAATCCAGCCTGATCAACGCGCTCGTTGGGAACCGCGGACTGGCGTTCACCAGCAGCACTCCCGGCCGGACCCAGGCTCTCAATTTTTATCGGATTGAAAACAAGCGCTACTTCGTAGACCTGCCCGGATATGGATACGCTCGCGTACCCCGCGCTGCGATGGAGGATTGGGCAAAGCTCATTGAACATTACTTACAGGAGAGGAAGACTCTCGGGCTTTCATTCCTGATTCTGGATGCCCGCCGGGGATGGATGGACAAGGACCTCGATCTTAAATCCTGGCTCGAAGCCCATGGCCACCCTTACCTGGTGGTAGCTTCCAAAATCGATAAATTGAATCAATCGGAGCAGTCGCAAAGCATGAAGGCAATCCGTCGCCATGCGGAGCCGCTGCCATTCTCGGCCGTCACGGGCCGGGGAGTGAGGGAAATTTGGCAAGCGATATCGAAAACACACCACATCTAGACACACCGCCTCAGGAGCATCAGGCTCCGGAGAAGACGGCCGAACCGCCCGCCCGGGCCGCGTCCGCCGAACGAGCACAGGAGGATCCGGAGACCGCCAGCCCTGGTAATGTGGCGCCCTCCGGCACGGGGTCCAACGGCTCGGAGTCCGCTTCGGCGGTTTTACCGAACGAACCCAAATCCGCGGAACCTGTGTCGAATGAACAATCTGCGGCCACCGCTCCGGACGCTCCGAGGCCTGCCTCCGCCAACGGCGATCCTCGCCAGGCGGAAGGCGGCCAGCGCTCGCACGGCCCGCGCCCGGCTCGCAATCCGCAGCACAAAAATACCGAACGAACCCATTCCGGTTCCCCGGAAGGCCGTCGCC
>DAIDJK010000230.1 GCA_027450225.1 Bryobacterales bacterium
TGTCTCGCCAGCCACGCGCGCCCCGAAGACATCGATCGCGAAGTCCTCGCCATGTTCCGCCGCGACGCCGTTCCGGTCGCGCCATCCGCCTGGTTCAACGCGCAGTTCAACGCCGTCAACCAGACCACCGCTCTACTCTCCATACTCGATCGCGTCGCCCCGAAGCCCCGCTGAGCACGGCGACGCAACAAAGCGATCCCGGGCGCCGTTCTTTGAATATCAGGGGTTCGGTTCCGTGGGAAGCGCCTCTTGCAAGGCGCTCAGGTACTCCTCCAAAGTCGCGTCCAGCTGCTGGTGCATAAATGTTTGAAACGGCTTCAGGTCCTCCCGTATGGACGCCTGCTCAAGCGTGTCGAGATAGGTTTTGCGGTCTTCCGGGCGCACGGCAACGGGCGGATAACCGCCGCGCAACAACATCAGGTTCATGAGAAGCCGCGCCGTTCTTCCGTTGCCGTCCGCAAACGGGTGAATGGCGACAAGCCGGTAATGGGCGTCAAAGCTCGCCGCCGGCAGCGGCTCAGTCGTGCCGAGCCATTCGCCGTACTCTTTCATCAGGCCGGGAATTTTCACGGCGTTCGGAAACACCACCGGCGAACCGGCGATGCGTCGGGGAAGGGCGCTGCAGGCGCCGCCAGTTCCCGCATCCACAAAACGGCGTTGTAATGGTCCACCGCCTCAAGATGATCACGCAGGGATTTTCCGCCCACCGTAATGCCGTGCTCGATAACCTCGGCGGTTTCGCGCAAGGTGAGCGTGTTGCCTTCAATGGCGTTTGACGTGTAGGTGAGGTCCACGTCATAGGCTTTTTGCAGGGCAAGCAGAGCCTCCCGCGATACCGGCCGCATCGCATCGAGCCGCGCCTTTTTTGCGGCAATGGCGGTCAGCAGATCATCCCTCATGGCGCATAAGAAATACCATGACACGGTGCACGACCGGGCTCGAAAGCCGCGCTGAACACGGTAGAGCGCAAACAACTGCAACGACGCAGACAGGCCGTTATTACCGCACGTTCGTCCGCCGTCCCGTCAATGAGTTTTCAGTCCCACGGGTTCACGATCGCAGCGCCGAGGCCTGCGAAGTCCTTCACATTGCGAGTCACGAGCGTGAGGCCATACTCCAGCGCGGTGGCGGCAATCTGGCCGTCGGGGACATCGAGAGGACGTCCCGCAAGTTGCCGCTGGGCTTCCAGCATGCCCCAACGCTCAGCCACGGATCGCGTCACCGGCAGAACGCGCCCGGAAAACAGCGCGGACAAATCCGTTTCGAGCCACCTTTCGAGTTCCGTCCGGCGCTTCCCCGGCGCCTGCAGCGTGATTCCCTTGCGCAACTCGCCAAAGCTGACCGCGCTCATGAACAATGTCTCCAGCGCCTGCGTCTCGATCCACCTTCTGACCTTCGGCTCCGGCTGCGGGCGGATCAACTCCGATGGCACATTGGTGTCGAGCAGGAATCCGCTCATTCAAAATCGACCGGCCGGGCACTCGACCTGTTGCGGCTGAAAATCCTGTCGACCTCTTCATCCGTCAGCAAACCGCTCACCCTGGCGCATGCGTCGATCAGCTCCTGACCGGTGCGTAGCCGCGGCGGTTTCGGAGGCGACTTCTCATCGAGCGCGTCCAGAGCCTGTTCGAGCAGTTCATCAATGCCGGGGAGCCGCCGGCTCTGAATTTGCGCGTTCACGCGCTCGATCAGTTCCGGATTGTGAATTTCAAGGTTCATCGCGGGCTCTCTCTCCCACAGTAGCGTGATGCGGCCCTATCCGTCGTTCTTGCCGTGGTTGCTCCGCTAAGCAGCGATCACATTCGGGCACGGCTCCTGGGCGTTACGCCACTTGGCCGCGCCTGCCGACGCGAAGTCACGCTGAGCGCATCTCCAGCGACACGTTCGCCCTCAGCTACGCCACAAGCTCATCGAACGTGAACCGGTTTCTCTCATATAGCGCGAGTACGAAATCCTGCGTCTCCCGGGCATCGGCCGTCAGCCGCGCGCCGTTGATCGCAAGAAACGTATACGCGGCCGCGAAGGCCGTGCGCTTGTTGCCGTCAGGGAACGGATGGTTCTGCGACAGACTCTCCCAAAGCGCCGCGGCTTCCTCGATGAGATCGGTGTAATAGCCGGTCTGCGGCCGGAACAGCGCGGCCTCCAGCAGACCGCCATCCCGCAAACCGTGTGAGCCGCCATAGCGCTCGATCTGGTCGGCGTGCATCGCCAGCGCCTCCACCAGAGCGAGGTAATCGCTCATTCAGCGAGCTTTTTGTACAGGCTCGCGTATTTCTCGTGACTGGCGAGGTAAGCAGTCATCACGGAAGAGCGGGGCGCGCCTTTCCTGCGCTTCTCGATCAGGTCGGCCAGCGCCTCTTCCACCAGTACCTGCAGCTGGCGGCCCTCCTTTTGCGCAAGGCCTCGCACCATCGCCAGGATCTCGGAATTTACCTGAGTGGCGAACTTCTCGCGTGTTGCGGACACCGGTTTTTGCCTCTCTCGCCAGCGTATCGTCGCCTGAACCTATGCCGCCGGCCGCGTCGGCCCGGCCACCGCGCCTGCCGCGGCGGTCTGCATCCGCGGCGCAGCCGTCTTTTCGTTCTCGATGGCGTGGCGCACCGTTTCGCTTCCCCACTCCCATCCGAACAGCACCACGCGAATCGTATACAGCACGATCGCGATGTCGAACGCCATCGACATCTGTTTCAGGTAGTAGAGATCGTATTCCAGCTTGCGCCGCGAATCCTCGATGCTCGCCGTATACGTGAACCGCACCTGCGCCCAGCCCGTCAGACCGGGCCGCACGCTGTGCCGCTCGTCGTAATAGGGCATCACGCGCCGCAGCTGTTCCACGAATACCGGCCGCTCCGGCCGCGGCCCCACGAAGCTCATGTCGCCCCGGATCACGTTCCAGAACTGCGGCAGCTCATCGAAGCGGAATTTCCGCAGATACCGTCCCACCCGCGTAATCCGCGGGTCGTTGCCGGAGGCCCACTGCGCCACGCCGCCCGCTTCGGCGTCCGTTCTCATCGACCGGAACTTCAGCAGTTCGAAATGCCGTCCGCCCAGCCCCACCCGCGTCTGCCGGTAGAGCGCCGGGCCGCGCGAATCGAGCTTCACGATCAGCGCCACAATCGCCATCACCGGGCTCGAAATCACCAGACCCACCGTCGCCAGCGCCACATCCACGCCCCGCTTGATCGCCGCCGTCAGGCGCGAGCGGTGAAACCCGTCGGAGAAGATAAACCAGTCCGGCTTCACGAAGTCGATCCAGATCCGTCCCGTCAGCGCCGCCAGCATCGAAAGCCCGTCATGCACCCGGATGCCGCCGATGCGCAGCGTCGCCAGCGCCGCCAGGCACTCCGCGCTGCAGTTGGCCGCCACGATGATTTCCGAAATCCCCTGCGCCGCCACGATCCGCGCCAGATCCGCCGTGCTCCCCAGCTGCCGCGGCAGCATCTCTTCGGTTTCTTCCCCGTCGCCGCCGTCCGCAATCACGCCCACAATCCGGATATCGAGATCGTTCCGCGAAGCCAGTTCGCGCGCCACCGCCGCCGCCAGCGCCCCGCGCCCGATCAGCAGAGCCCGTCCCGGCGCGCCGCCCTCGGCCCGCGTCAGCGTCCGGCACCACGCCAGCCGCGACCCCAGCACCAGACACAGCGACGCGATCACCGCATAGAGGAAAGTCCCCCGTCCCGGCATCAGCGCCGGATATACGACATAAATCGCGCCCAGACACAGCGCTCCGCAGCCGAATGACTGCCATACCCGCGCCACTTCTTCGGTTTTCCCCCGGAATAACCGAAACTCGTACATCTCGGTCAGAAAGAAACACGCCTGAAATACCAGCGCGAACGCCAGACACTGCACCGCGAAAAACGGATCGCTCACTACGGTGAACAGCGTCCCCGGGTCGCGCCAGAATCGAAACGCCGCCGCGGCCGGAATCGCGCCGGCGATAAGCGCCGTCTCGAGGAGAAAAAGAGTGAAGATCCTCCGGGGCACGTAGCAGTTGAAAAGGCGGACCATGATGGGGCGCGGTGAAGCTTCATAAATCGCAACTCACATACCATGTCGCCACCGGCCCGTTTTCATTGCCTTCCCCCACATTCATCGCAATCGGAATGTGCCGGCGTCATGTCACTGGGAGAGAAATCGAGACTTTGTCCCAAACTGCGGATTCGCCGCGCGTCCTTTATGCCGCCAATCCTTCCACGCCGCCCGCCGCCCCACGCTCCCGCCCCCGTTTGGCGCCCGGCGCAGTTCTTCGGCGCCCTGGAGCGGTTGGATGCCAACGTGCTTTTTCGGCTCTGATTCCGAAAAATCGGCTTCGCGCGAAGTGGCGAATTTCCGTCTGCGCGCGGGCCAGTAAACGGAGCGAACGAAGGAAATATGTACTGCAATCGAACACGGTCGAATCGCTGCGTCGCGATGGGAATGCTCACGGCGCTCTTGCTCACGGCAGCCGCCTGCGGACCCCGCGATCATCTCGCGCGGGGAAAAGCGTTCATGGACAAGCGGGAATTCAACCGCGCCATTCTCGAATTCAAGACGGCGATTCAGGCCCATCCCAAAGACGCCGACGCCTATTACGAACTCGGCCTCGCTTCTGAAGCTACCCACGATTTTCAGACCGCCGCCAACGCTTACCGCGCCGCCACGGACCTGAATCCAAAACACCGGGACGCCCAGATCCGCCTCGCCGAACTCATGGCCGTCGCCGGCGATGCGCCCATCCTCAAGGAAGCCAAAAACCGCGTCCATTCCGTGCTCGACGGCAAAAACGATTCCGCCGAGGCGCTTGATGTACTCGCCCTCGCCGAACTCCGCCTCGGCGAAACCGACCTCGCCATCCAGGACCTCGAACAGACCGTCGGCCACTTCCCCGCCGATGGCTCCGCCGCCATCCTGCTCGCTTACGCCGACGTCCAGAAGCACGACGTCCGCGCCGCCGAACAGGTGCTGCGAAAAGCCTGCGCGGATCAGCCGAAATCCGCCCCCATACGCATTGCCCTTGGGCGTTTTCTCAATCAGCAGAAACGTCCGGCCGACGCCGAGGCCGCATTTCAGGATGCCGTGCGCGTCGATCCCAATAACCCCGCTGCCCTGCTCGATCTCGCGCTTGTCCAGTCCGGCGAAAAGCGCGACGCCGAGGCCGAAAAGACGTTCCGCGCGCTCGCCGCCTCCAAAGACCCCCATTACCGCGCCGATTACGGCATCTGGCTCTTCCAGAAAGGACGCCGCCCGGAGGCCATCCGCGAATTCGAGCGCATCTATGCCCTCGATCCCGCCGACCGCGACAACCGCACCCGTCTCATCTCCGCCTGTGAACAGTCCGGCCGCCGCCCCGATGCGGAAAAACTGCTGACGGAAGCTCTCCGGAAAAATCCGAAGGACGCCGATGCCCTCCTCAGCCGCGGCGAACTGATGCTCAGCGCCGGCAGATACGCGGACGCCGAGCGCGATCTGAACCAGGTCTTCCGTTTCGACGCCAATCGCGCCGAGGTCCACTACGCGCTCGCCCATCTCCACCTTGCCCGCGGCGAAAACGAGACCTACCGCCAGGAGCTCGCCGAAGCCGTCCGCCTGCAGCCTGATGCCGTCCGCACCCGCGTCGAATTCGCCCAGGCGCTGGCCGCCAACCGCGACTATCATTCCGCGCTCGTCATCCTCGATCAGGCCCCCTCCGGCGAGAAAGACCAGCCCGCCATCCTCGCCGAGCGCAACTGGATCCTCTGGTCCTCCGGCGATGTGAACGCCATGCGCAACGGCGTCGACGCGCTCCTCGCCCACGGCCGCTCTTCGGAAGCTCTTCTCGAGGATGGCGCGCTCAGGTTCAAGGCCGGTAATTTCACCGCCGCCCGCGCCGCGTTCGAAGAAGCGATCGCCAGGGATCCGGCCAACACCCGCGCCATGAACGCCCTCGTCCGGACCTATGCGGCCCAGAAGCAGAGCGCTCTGGGTATCTCGAAGGTCAAGGAGTATGCCGCCCGGCAGCCGAATTCCGCCGAAGTTCAGGAATTCCTCGGCCAGATGCTCCGCACCGCCGGAGACTGGTCGGGCGCCCGCGCCGCTTTCGAAAAGGCCAAAGCCGCCGATCCCGACTTCACCGAAGCCGACATCTCGCTCGTACAGTCCGATGCGCACGACCGCAAGTGGGACGCCGCCAGTTCCAGGCTCAAGTCGATGCTTGCCCGCAATCCGGCCGATACTTCCGCCCGTCTCGCCCTCGCCAACATTCAGGAAATGCTCGGCAATCATGCCGCGGCGCTCGCCGATTTCCGTAAAGTCGCGCAGGACGATCCGCAGAATGCCCAGGCGCTGAACAATCTCGCCTATGCGCTTTCGGAAAACGAGCACCAGCCCGATGAGGCGCTCAAATATGCGCAGCGCGCTCACGAACTCGCCCCCGGCGACCCGCTCATCGAAGACACCCTCGGCTGGGTCCTCTACCGCAAGGGCCTCTATTCCATGTCGGTCCGCTACCTCGAGGAAACCAACGCCAGACGCCCGTTCCCCGTCTCCCGCTACCACCTCGCCATGGCTTATGCCAAAGCCGGCAGCCCCGATCGCGGCCGCACCATCTATCAGGCTGTTCTCAAAACCAACCCCAACCTGCCCGAAGCCAAAATGGCTGAACAGGTTCTGGCAGGTCATTAGCCTGTTCCCGCGATGTTTCCAGAAGTCCCGGAAAATGGCGAGTTTCGAACCGGTTACTGCTGGGTAAGTGGCGTGTTTTCAACCAGTAATGCCCGGCAGACAAATGGCGTTCGAATTGCGCTTATGGTGGGGCCGCATCTTGATCAGGAGGAAGAGAATGAATTTAAAATGCATTTCATCCGCTGCTGCCATCGCCGCAGTGGGTATGTTGATCTCAGCCCCGAAAGCAAACGCTGCTTTCCAGTTGATGATCACGGATACATCGAGCAGTTGCACAGGAACCTGCACCGAAACGATTACTGACAATAACGCAGGCGACTTGAGCGCCACCGCCGGCATCATCACGGTCGACTTCACCACCAACGACTTTTCTTCAACCCTCTCGGTTGGAAGCAGCGCGCCGGCCGTCGGTCCCCCGAATCAGGTGGATCTGACGTCTCTCGACGTGACCAACCTCTCAACGAATCCGCTCGGCAACTCACTCAAAATCGAGCTCTCCAATACCGACTTCACTACTCAGACCGGTCTGCAGAGCCTCGTTCAGCAGGTGAGCTATACCAACGCCAGCGATGACGCAAGTGTTACCGCGCAGGGCTTTGAGTCCAATACGAACAACAACTTCGCGCTGGACAACTCGACCTCGCTCGTTTCGCTCGCGCACCCCGCCACGGGCGACACCTCGACCGGCGGTCCTTTCAACTTCGCCAATCCCTACTCGTTGACCGAAGTCCTCACCGTGAATTTCGTTCCGGGAGCTGGCGCCGGAACCAGCGCTCAAATCACCGGCAACCTCTCGGTCGTTCCCGAACCGGGTAGCGTTGCTCTCCTCGGTGGCGCTCTTCTTGCCATCGGCACGGCGGTTCGCCGCCGCGCACGCCGCGCCTGAAAGCTGTTTCTTCTCCTTTGTTCCACAGGCCTCCCGCAAGGGAGGCCTTTTTCATGTCTCAACTCGATTCCGGCTGCTTGGCGGCTCCAGGACGGATCGTGTTGGAAGAACGTGGCCTTTAAGCCGCGCGCGCTGACTTTGCTGTGAGCTTCACGCCTTCGGCTTTCGCAAGTACAGCGATGATGCCGAACATGTTCTGCGAGGAGGGATTGCCCTTTGGCCCGAACATTCGCATCAGGCTTTTCTCTGGCGTATGGGTGCGCTCCGCCAGTTCATGAAAGCCAACCGTTGCGTTGATGTAATTGCGGATTATCTTCTGCCCCGTTTTCACATCGCCGGAGAGCATCAGATCGATGGCCTCGAGCAGGAGCCCACGGCGGAAAGCCGCGTCGCGCTGGGCTCGCTCGCGAATCGTCTCGCGGAAATCAATCGTCAGTGGCATCCTTATCTCCTTTCCGTTTTTTGCGCGTTTTATAGTCTGCCCACATTCCCTTCGCGGCAGCGATATCGTCGTTCTGACGCTTCTTCGTTCCGCCACAAAGCAGAATCACGAGCGTTTCACCGTCCATGCCGAAATAAATGCGATAGCCAGGACCGAAATCGATCCTGTATTCGCTGACCCCGCCGCCCACCGGTTTGGCATTTGAGAAATTCCCGTCTTCCATGCGCTCAAGCGCCGTCGTGACCCTGACGGCGGCTGCAACATTCAGGGCCTTGAACCATTTGGCGTACGGGCATTTCCCGTCTTCGGTCTTATAGGCGCGGATTGCGGCCACTGTCCATGGTAACATAAAAGACACCAATAGTCCTGGGCTGAGTCGCGGCTTTTCCGAGCGGTCAACGCCGGCCGTTAGTCCCGGAAGCAGCGGTGAACCGCCGGCACGGCCGCTTCGGCCAGCGCCATCACGGCATCGAGCGATCCCGCAGTCTCCGGCGCCGTCACCCGCACGAACGACCCCGACGTCCGTCCGCCGAACATCGCCTCGCGGAAAAGCACGAACTTGCTCGCGTATTCATCCGCGATCACCGCGTCGTGAGACTGATACCAGTAGAGCAGCCACATCCTGGCGCCATCTTTTTGGATTTGATCCCGATTTATGGTAACCGTGCCGCCAGCCGTGTGCAGCTCCGCTAACGACCGCTCACTGAACTCCCACCCGGACCCCGGCAGACACGCATTCGGAGAGTGCATCGTCTCCCCGGCGCGCTGCACCGGGTAGTACGCCACGAACAACTCCGCCGAGTAGGGCCCCCGCAGATAGATCCGGTCGAGGTATGCCGTCGCCGCCAGGGCTTTCAGGGTACCCGCCGACAGCGTGAGCTCCCGGTCCGCCCGCCATTCGGCCATGCCGGCCGGAATCGCCGCCAGCGGCTGCCGCAGCGTCTCCGGCGGCCGGTGGTCCTGCCCCCACATGATCAGCCGCGCCGTCGCCAGCATCCCCGTTACAATCCAGAATCGCGCCTTCAAATCCTGTCCCCTGCGCCGGCTTGTGTCTCTTTCGGATCGAAAATACGGGATGCGACCCGCGCCGCCGCCAGCAGCAGTCCGAAGCCGCCGAGGAATACTACCCAACCCGAGAACAGGTGGTAGAAACCCATCGCGAACCGCGGCGCATGGTCCGCAATCACCGCCGTCCCCGCAATCCGGATAATGTTCACCGCAATGCAGAGCGGCACTGCCAGAAGCAGTACCACCGTTCGCGCCGTCGCCCGCCGGCACATCATGAACGCCAGCAGCAGAGCCGAAACCACCATCGCCGAAAGCGAATTCAGTCCGCTGCACGCCTCTTCCACGCCCAGCGTAATATCGGCGAGGCGAATCACGTTGCCTTCCGCGTACGCGCTCACTCCCATTGCCTGGATCAGGTGGGTTGCCCACCCCGACGCCAGGATCTGCAGCGGCGTCGAGAGCCGCTCGTACACAATCTTCGGCAGCGGCACCATGGTCGAGAGCAGCAGCAGCGGAAACCCGCAGGCCCGCAGGCGCTCGCGGCCCTGAAAGGTCCACAGCAGGCCCACAAGCAGCAGCACGAACGAGATGCGCTGCAGAAAAAACTCCGCCGCCAGATTCCCCACCACCAGCAGCGCCATCGCCGCCAGCACCACCAGCAGCCCCCGGTTGTCCGGCCGCGCCGGCCGCGCCAGAATCGAAGGCATTTCCAGCCAGAACAGATACCCCGCCAGCGGCGGAATCAGCAGTCCGTACGAAAGGTTCGGCAGCGTCCACCAGTCGTTGAACAGATCTTTCAGAATGGCCGCATAAACCAGAATCACAAGACCGGAGATAACCACTCCGGCCACGGCGGACATACTCCTCGCGGATTGCGCAGGGCTTACCTCGAGCGCCTCAGTCGGAATGTGCTGAACGGGTGCGATTCCCATCTGAATGCATGTAATCCACCAGAGATTTTCACTGCATTTCCGACACACGTCAATTGCCTGCCGCATTCCTCATGGCCGAGATTTGGAATTTAGTCCGATTTTTGGTCGCAAGGGCGCAAGCGCCACTGCCGCACGCCTTGTTCTTCGCGCCCCGGATGCCTCTGGCAGGAGGCGTGCACCACAGGGAGGTTCAAAATCGTAGCCGCCTGAACTTGCTTTCCGGACAGGCGCATCGTTGATTCAATGCCAGCCCAGAAACCATCTCAGCCCGCTCTTCAGCTTTCCCCGATCTCTCTGACACGGATGATCTGGAAGCACAAGCTGGCGGTCCTGATCATTGCGTCTGTTTTAGCCGGCGGCGCCTGCGCCTACATTTACCGGATGCCGGCGATCTATACCGCCGAGGCCACCATCCTGGTCGATTCACAGAAGATTCCGGAACGGTACGTTTCCTCCACCGTCAATACGGACCTCACCGATCGCGTCGCCACCATCAGCCAGCAGATCCTGAGCAGCACCGCCCTCAAAAAGATCATCGACGACTTCGACCTCTATCACGCCGACCGGCAGCGCCAGCCGTTCGAGGAAATCATCGAGCGCATGCGCAAGGACATCACCATCACCACCGAAAAGGGCTGGACCGGCAATCGGCCCGGCGCTTTTCACGTCGCCTTCAGCGGCACCGATCCCAATACCGTCGCCGGCGTGGCCAACCGCCTCGCCAATCTCTTCGTCGAGGAGAACCTGCGGACGCGCGAAGTCCAGGCCGAAGGAACCTCCGAGTTCATCGTCACCGAACTGGCCGAGGCCAAGAAAAAGCTCGATGAGCTCGAAGGCCAGGTGAGCCGTTACAAGGTCGAACACAACGGCCAGCTGCCGGAACAGGAAACCGAGATGATCGGCAATCTGGCCCGCCTGCAGGTTGTTCTGCAGGGCGATCAGGACGCCCTCGCCCGCGCTCACGAAAACAAGATGCTGCTCGAGAATTCGCTCAAGGTGACCGAAGCCATGGGGGACGCCATGCAGACGTCCTCGTCTGCGGAGGGCGGCGGCTCTGCGGCTGTGTTCGCTCCGGACGGTCCGGGCGATCTTGATCGGCAGATCGCCGTCAAGGAAGCGCAGCTCGCCGCACTCCGGGTGCAGTTCACCGACAACTATCCCGACGTGAAGCAGCTTCGCGCCGAGATCGCGCTGCTGCGCGCCAGGCAATCAAGGCCGGATGCCAGGCTCGATACGAAGACCGCCTCCGCCGCGCCGAAACGCACGCCGGCCGATCCGGCGCGCGCCCGGATGGCCATGCAGAATTCGGCTCGCATCTCCGACATCAAAGCGCAGATGAAGATGATGGATGACGATATCGCCCGGCGTACGGCCGAACAGGAGAACGTCAAAAAGCAGATCGCCGACATTCAGGCGCGCATCGACCAGCTTCCGGTCCGCGAACAGGAAATGGCGGGTCTGACGCGCGACTACGAGATGTCGAAAAAGAACTACCAGTCGCTGCTCGACAAACAGCTTTCGGCCGACATGGCCGCGGAAATGGAGCGGCGCCAGAAAGCCGAGCGCTTCACCATTCTCGATCCGGCCCGCGTCCCCGTCCGTCCGCAGAAACCCAACCGGCCTCTTCTTTACTCCGCCAGCAGCGCCGTCGCGCTCGCGCTCGGGCTGGTCTTCGCCGTCGGCCGCGAACTGCAATCGGACGTTCTGCTCGGCGAATGGGAATTGCCGCCGGATCTGAAGGTGCTCGGCCGCGTCCCGGTAATAGACATGCCGTCCGGCGTGGATACTCCGAAACGGCCGCGCGCCCTGAGACGATGGCAACTGCGCTGGAGCGTGGGGCTGATCGCATCCATCCTGATCTGCCTGTGCGCCGCATTCGGGGCCGGCTGGCTGAAGCTGCCGCGTTTCCTGTGACGCCCCGGGAGCCGGACATGAAAAAAGGAGAAACGCGGTGAGCCGCATTTACGACGCATTGCGCAGGGCGGCGGATGCGCCCGAGACGCCGGAACTGCCCGCCGCCGCGGTCGCGATACTGCGGCCGGAAACGCTGCCGGTTCAAACCGCAGCGCCTGCGGCCGAAGCGAAGGCTGTGCCAGTGGCCGAAGCAGCGCCTGCGGCCGAAGCGAAGCCCTCCACGCTGCCATACCGCGCCGTTACGCTCGAGTGGCGCGGCGCCGCCCTTCCGTTTCAGGACAGCAATGGTTACGCCTCCGAACAATATCGGATGATCCGGACAAGGTTACTGCATCACGACAAAAAGCCGCGTGTGATCGCCGTCTCCAGTCCCGCGTCGGGCGATGGCAAGACCGTCTCGGCCATCAACATCGCCGCCGCGCTGTCGCTCAACAAACGCGTCATCCTGCTTGACGGCGATTTCCGCTGCTCGAAAATCCACACAAGTCTCGGGCTGGAAGAATCGACAGGCCTCGCCGAAGTTCTGGCGGGAAAGGCAAAGCTCGAAGAGGCCGTGGCGCACAGCGAGCAGTTCCCGGATCTGTTCCTCGTTCTGGCCGGCATCGAAACCGGCAGCGCGGCGGAACTGTTCGGTTCCCCCGCCTGGCATGAGCTCATCGAAAGGCTGCGCCGTGAGTTCGATTACGTCATCGTGGATACGCCGCCCATCGGCGCGGTCGCCGATTATGAGCTGATCCAGCGGGAAATGGACGGCATCGTCTTTATCGTCCGGCCGGACCGGACGAAGAAGGCCGCCTGCACCGCCGCGTTCTCCATCGTTCCGAAGGAGAAAATGCTCGGCGTCGTGGTCAATTGCGCCACGCGGTGGCCGTTCTGGCGCAATACCTACGGCTACGGTTATGCCGAATATTCGCGATACCAGAGCGGCCGGCGAGACACAAAGTAGATATCCATGTGCGGCATAGCCGGATTTGTCCATCACAGGCGTTCAGCGCCGGCTCGACCATTACTCGAACGCATGACAGCCATACTCGCGCACCGGGGACCGGATGGGACCGGCTGCTTCGAGGATGACTACGCGCATCTCGGCCATCGCCGCCTGGCGATTATCGATGTCCAGGCCGGGATTCAGCCGATGGCGAATGAAGACGGCTCCGTCCAGGTCACCTACAACGGCGAGATTTACAACCACGCCGACCTTCGCGAACCGCTCGAGCGCGCCGGCCATGTCTACGCCACGCGCTGCGATACCGAAACCATCGTCCATGCTTACGAAGAGTTCGGCGACGCGTCGGTCGAGCGCTTCCGCGGCATGTTCAGTTTCGCCATCTGGGACCGCCGCGCCCGGCGCCTGTTCTGCGCGCGGGACCGGCTCGGTATCAAGCCGTTCTATTACTTCTGGAACGGCAGCGTTTTCGTCTTCGCTTCCGAAATCAAAGCCATCCTGCTGCATCCGGCCGTTTCGACCGAAATCGAAAACGAAGCCGTCGGCGAATACCTCGCGTTCGGTTATCTGAGCGGCGAGCGGACCATGTTCCGCGGCATCCGCAAACTCATGCCCGGCCACAGCCTCTCGCTCGATGTGGGCGGCGAAGTTCCGCGCCTGAACATCCGGCAGTACTGGGATGTGCCCGAGCCCGCCATCGCCAGCCATCGCAGCGAGCAGGAACTGGTGAAAGAGTGCCGGCGGCGCTTCGAAGAGGCCGTCGAAACGCGTCTGATGAGCGACGTCCCGCTCGGCTGCTTTCTTTCGGGCGGCGTCGATTCGAGCGCCATTGCGGCGGTGATGAAGCGGCTTTCCGGCGGCCACGTGAAAACATTTTCCGTAGGCTACCAGGAAGAGGCCTGGAGCGAACTCCCCTACGCCCGCCACGTGGCTTCGAGCCTCGGAACCGATCATCACGAGATCACGGTCTCGCGCGAGCAGTTCTTCTCCACGCTGCCGCGCGTCGTCTGGCACGAAGACGAGCCCGCGGTGTTTTCGTCGAGCATTCCGCTTTATTTCGTGTCGCGGCTGGCGGCGCAACACGTAAAAGTGGTTCTGAGCGGCGAAGGCAGCGACGAAATCTTCGCCGGCTATGAGCGCTACGGACATTACGCGTTCAATGCGCGGTGGGCCGCGCGTTACGGCATTGTGCCCGGGGCGCTGCGCGGGTGGATCCGCCGCGGCATCGCCTCGAACCCGCTGCTCTCGGGCGATCTGCGCCGCAAGCTCCGGCACACCTTTCTCGGGCGCGAAAACAATTACGAATCGCTGCAGCTCGATAACTTCTATGCGGCGTTTCCGCAGGCCGAGATCGACGAAGTGCTCGGCCGGCCGTCGAGCCCGTTCGAAGACGTGCTCGCCTTCTGGCGGCGCCGCTCCGGTTCCGTGCTGGCGCGCATGCTTTACACGGACCAGAAAACCTATCTCACCGAACTGCTGATGCGGCAGGACCAGATGAGCATGGCCGCGTCGATCGAGAGCCGCGTGCCATTTCTCGACCATCCTTTCGTCGGTTTCGCGATGAGCGTTCCCGACGGGCTCAAAATACGCCAGGGCGAGCGCAAATACATCCTGAAAAAGGCCGTTGAAGATCTTCTTCCGCATGACATCATCTACCGGAAAAAGATGGGCTTCCCGACGCCGCTGCGGCAATGGTTCCGCGACGGGCAGGCGCCCTCGCTGCTGCGCGGACTGCTGCGGGCCGATGGACTGCTTTCCGAACTCCTCGATCTCGACCCGGTGGAAAACCTCATCGAAAGACATCTCAAAGGCGCCGAAGACGCGACCGACCGAATCTGGCGGCTCCTGAACCTGCAGATCTGGGGCGATGTTTTCCTGAACGGAAAGGCCGCCGTTCCGGCGGAAGCAGCAGGGGTACCGGAGTGCGTATGAAGAAACGGAAACTGCTGATCCTCACCTATCTTTTTCCTCCCGCGGGCGGCATTTCGGTGCAGCGGGCGCTCAGCATGGCGAGGTATCTGCCGGAGTGCGGCTTCGACGTGCACGTGCTGCGGGCAGGGAATGCGGAATCCCCGGTCCACGATCCCGCCCTGCTCGATAAAGTTCCCCCGTCCGTGCAGGTTCACAGCGCGATGACGCTCGAAGTTCCCTTCGCGCTGCGGCACCGTATCTGGGCGCTGCTTGGCAAATCGGGCAAATCGGCTGTGAAAGCGACGGCCCCCGGTCCGCAGAAGAGCAGTTCTCTGACGCGGCTTGCGCAGCGCATCCTGTGCCCCGAACCCGAAGTGCTGTGGGTACCGTTCGCGATTCGGAAAGCCTCGGCGATCATTCGAAAACATTCGATCGATACATTGCTGGTGACCGCGCCGCCTTTTTCGGCTTTTCTTGCGGGCAATGCGCTCAAGCGCAGGTTTCCGCACCTGCGTTATGTCGCCGACTTTCGCGATGAATGGCTGACGTTTTACCTGAACAACAACGAATTTCAGAACAACGAATTCGCGCGGCGGAAGGCGCCGAAGATCGAGCGGGAAACCATCGAAGCGGCGGATCTGGTGGTGGCGGTGACCGAATCGTCGCTGCGCGAAATTCGCGGGCGCTATCCGGGCCAGCCCGACGGGAAGTTCCATTGCGTTTCGAACGGCTTCGATCCGGCCGCGTTCGCGGGCTTCGAAGCGCGGACCAGCAACGAGCCGCGCGTGATGGTGACGCATGTCGGGACCATCTACCGGAATTCGTCGCCGCGGTACTACTTCGAAGCGCTGGCGAGGCTGCCGGAGACGCTGCGCGGCGAGTTTCATACGCGCTTCATCGGCCGCCTGACGGACCCGGAGCGGCAGACGCTCGAAGAACAGTCGGGGCGCGGCATATCGGTCGGAATCGCGGGCTTCATGCCGCAGCAGCAGGCGCTGCGGTTCATGGAAGACACCGATTACCTGCTGATGACGATGACGGACCCGATCAGCATGCCGGGCAAGCTCTACGAATACCTGGCGACGGGCAAGCCGATTCTCGCGATTGCGCCGAGGGGCAGCGAAGTGGACCGCATGATCCGCGGCAATCAGCTGGGATGGTGCGCGGAACCGGATAATCCCGTCGAAATCGCGGAGATGCTGATGTCGGCGTACCGTGTGCGGAACGGGATGGAGGTGTTTCGCGGGCGCAATGCGGAAGTGGCGAAGCAATACGAGCGCCCGGCCGTGCTGGCGCGCTACGGAAGCCTGATTCACGGCGCCTCCGACACGGCGGAACCAGTTGCGGAAATGGCGTTCGAGGCTTCCCGATGACCAGATTGAGGGTGCTCAGCCTCGCTTCCGTTTACCCGAATGCGCTGCAGAAGAACCTCGGAACCTTTGTCCGGGCGCGGCTGCAGGCGATGACGGAGTTCGCCGACGTGAAGGTGGTGGCGCCGGTGGCTTACTTCGAGTACGGCAATCCGGCGCGCCATGGCTTCGGCTTCGGGAAAGTTCCGCCGCGCCGCATGGACGGCGCGCTCGAAGTGTTTCACCCGCGCTGGCAGTATCTGCCGAACGCGGGCCCGGTGACGGCCTTTCTGATGGCCCTGCAGGTGGCGAGGTTCTTCCGGCGCGGCGATTACGACGTG
>DAIDJK010000231.1 GCA_027450225.1 Bryobacterales bacterium
GCGACGCCGGCCGAAGTACGCCCGTCGTTCAAGGATCTCGAAGCGGCATGCAAGGGCGGCGGCGCGGCGCAGGCGGCGAAGGCGGCATAGGCTCATGAGCGCACAGGCGCCGGTCATCATCATCAAGAGGAAGCGAGGCCACGGCGGCCACGGCCATCATGGCGGCGCCTGGAAAGTGGCCTATGCGGACTTCGTCACCGCGATGATGTCTCTTTTCATCGTGCTCTGGCTGCTCAGCAGCAGTGAGCAGGTGAAGAAAGCCGTCGGCGGCTACTTCTCAGACCCGTCCGGCAAAAGCCACGATGTCGGCAATGGCCTTCACGGCAACGGCTCGGAAAGCGTCACCGTGAAGAAGGACGACATGGAGAAGCTGAAAGAGAAGCTCGAAGCCGCCATCAAGGACTCCGCGCCGCTCAGCAAGATCAAAGAGCACGTCGTCTTCACGATCACCGGCGAAGGCCTGCGCGTCGAACTGCTCGAAGACGAGCACGGCATCTTTTTCGAGTCGGGAAGTCCGGTCCCGACGATTTATGGTCAGGAACTGCTGGCAAAGCTGGCCGAAGAGATCGGCAAACTGCCCAATAAGGTCACCATGGAGGGCCACACGGATTCAAAGCCGTACGTCGGCAATCCCAATTACTCCAACTGGGAGCTTTCCACCGATCGCGCCAATGCAGCCCGCCGATGGATGGTGCAGCATGGCATGCGCGAGGATCAGGTCACTCAGGTTCGCGGATTCGCGGACCAGAGTCTGCGCGACCCGGCGCATCCCACCTTGGCTTCCAACCGGCGGATTACCCTGATCATCCAGTACCAAAACCTGGTCGATAAAACCGCAACTGCGGATGCGGCCGAACCGGCGGCGGAAAAGCCCGGCGCTGCGGAGCCCGGCGCTCCGAAATCAGCGGCCGCGCCGGCCGGCGGCAAGACGGTGGCTGCGAAGCCTTCGCCTGCTCCTCCGGCGAAAAAGTAGGCAAATCGCGCCGTCAGTTGTCCAGCGGTCTTTCGGCGCGGTCGATCACCATCGCCTCCACTTCGCCACGCGCCGGTTGCAGTTTGAGCCCGAGCTGTTCTTCCATTGCGGTGAACAACCCGGGCTTGTTTGCATCATCGGCCGTGCGCGGCAGTTCGCCATTGAACTGGCTTTCGTCCGGCGCGAATTCGAGGTCGAAATCGTAGCGGCCGGATAGCCCCGTGTGGTCGAGCACCGGCCGGTCGAGCACTGCGCGCTGCATCACCCACGTCAGCTCCCGGATGCTCGCGTTGCGCGCAGGCAGTCGCACCAGACCCGGATACACCACGAACACCAGCGGCGGCGGACCCTCCGGATGCGCGTCGGGCGACTCCGTGCTCGGCTTCAGCTTCGCGCCGCCCTTCGCCACCGTCAGCTCGTAGACCGGCATCTCCTTTGGCGCACGATGAAACGAAAGCGAAAAGCGCTCGGTTACCAGCGCGCGCAGCATGGTCATCTGCTCTTCGAGGTTCGGGCGAACGTCTCCGGGCGTCCGCGCCAGGATATCGAAATGCTCCGCGTCCACCCACCCCGGTCCGCCCGAAATCTCCTTCGGATTCAGATTCCACGCCGCTGCCACCAGCGTCTTCAGCGAGTGGTTGCGCGCCACGAACTCATGCGCCGTCTGCATCCGCATGTATCGGTTTCCTCCGGCGCTCTCTTTGGACAGTTTGATGCTTGCGACTTCGAAAGAATCGAACGATGGCCGCGCCTGGCAGAGAGCCAGCACAGCCGCCGTCAGCGCGAATGCCGCCGCGCGTAATCCGACCGGGGAAGAGGGCATGGATTTATCGCCAGTATAATGAAGGTAATCCCCGAAATGAGCGAATCTTCTCTCCCGTCCGGTCAGGACGTGGATCTGAAGCGGACGATCAATCTTCCGCAGACCACCTTCCCCATGAAGGCCAACCTGCCTCAGGCAGAGCCCCGAATGCTCTCCCGCTGGCAGGCGGAGGATTTGTACGGGCAGATTCGCAAATCACGCGAGGGCAAGCCGGTCTACATCCTGCACGATGGTCCGCCGTACGCCAACGGCCGCATCCACGTCGGCACGGCGTTCAACAAAATCATCAAGGATTTCATCGTCAAATCGAAGTCCATGGCCGGCTTCGATTCGCCCTACGTGCCCGGCTGGGATTGCCACGGCCTGCCCATCGAGCACAAAGTCGACCAGGAACTCGGCGGCAAAAAGGCGAAGCTTTCGCCCATGCAGATCCGCCGGGAGTGCCGCAAATACGCTGAAAAATGGGTGAATCTGCAACGCGAGGATTTCAAACGCCTCGGCGTTCTCGGCGACTGGGACCATCCCTATCTCACGATGAGCCCGGAATACCAGGCCGTGATCGCAGGCGCGTTCGTCGACTTTCTCGAAAAGGGTTATGTCTACAAGGGACTGAAGCCGGTCAACTGGTGCCTGCACGACCGTACGGCGCTGGCGGAAGCCGAAGTCGAATACGCAAATCACAGCAGCCCGTCCGTCTGGGTTCGTTTCGCGTTGAAGTCCGATCCTGCGTCGATCGATCCGGCGCTTGCGGGCAAACAGGTCTACGGCCTGATCTGGACCACCACCCCCTGGACGCTTCCGGCCAACCTCGCCATCGCCTTCAATCCGCGTTTTGAATATGTTGCGGTGGAGACCGCCAGCGGTGTTTATATCGTTGCGTCGGATCTGCTGGAAGTCACCGCGAAGCGATGCGGCTGGGCCGACCCGCGGATCGTCGCGCGTTTCCACGGCGATCGCCTCGATCGCGCCGTCTTCCGCCATCCGTTCCTCGACCGCGATTCCATCGGGATTCTTGGCGATCACGTTACGCTCGAACAAGGCACCGGCGCAGTCCACACCGCGCCCGGCCACGGCCAGGAAGACTATGTCGCCGGCCAGCAGTACGGACTGCCGGTCTACTGTCCGGTGGACGCCTCAGGCCGCTTCTTCGATGCCGGAGGCATCTCAGGCGGCGTTCCCGAACGCCTTCTCGGCAAAACAGTCTGGGAGGCAAACCCCCTCGTCGTTGAAATTCTGAAGGAAACGGGCGCGCTGCTCGCGCTCGAGAATATCGAGCACTCCTATCCGCACTGCTGGCGCTGCCACAATGCGACCATCTTCCGCGCCACCGAGCAGTGGTTCATCGGCATGGAGAACCACCAGCTTCGCCAGCGCGCACTGGATGCCATTCGCGCCGTCAAGTGGCTGCCCGAATGGGGCGAAGAGCGCATCTCGAACATGATCGCGACTCGCCCGGACTGGTGCATCTCACGCCAGCGCGTCTGGGGCGTGCCCATCGTCGTCTTCTATTGCGGAAAGTGCCGCGAGCCGCTCACCGATCGCAAAGTTCTGGACGGCGTGGTCGATCTCTTCCGCCGCGAATCGGCAGACGTCTGGTTCGACCGTACCGCGGCGGATCTCGTGCCCGCCGGAACTCGCTGCGCAAAGTGTGGATCGGAAGAGTTCACCAAAGAGAACGACATTCTCGACGTCTGGTTCGACTCCGGCTCCAGCCATCTGGCCACGCTCAACGAAACTTACGGGCTTCGCTGGCCCGCCGACCTCTATCTGGAGGGCGGCGACCAGTATCGCGGCTGGTTCCACAGCTCTCTGCTGATCGGCGTCGGCCTGCGCAACAATGCCCCGTACCGCGGTACGGCCACTCACGGCTGGGCTCTCGACGGCGAAGGCCGCGCGATGCACAAATCGCTGGGCAACGACATCCCGCCCGAAACCGTAATCAAGGACTACGGCGCCGAAGTGCTGCGCCTCTGGTCCGCTTCCGTCGATTTCACCGAGGACGTGCGGCTCTCGCCCACCATCCTCACGCGGCTTTCGGAAGCCTATCGCAAGCTCCGTAACACGTTCCGCTATGCCCTCGGCAATATCCACGATTTCGACCCCGCCAAAGACGGCGTCCCCGGCGACCGGCTTCTCGAAATCGATCAGTGGATTCTGCTGCGGGCCGAAGATCTCGTTTCGCGCTGCCTCCTCTGGTACAACGATTTCGCGTTCCACAAGGTCTACCGCGCCGTTTACGACTTCGCCACGGTCGATCTCAGCTCCATCTACTTCGACGTCCTCAAAGACCGTCTCTACACGTCGGCCGCGAAGTCGCACGCCCGCCGCAGCGCCCAGACTGCCCTCTATCGCCTCGCCGATGCGCTGGTTCGGCTGCTCGCGCCCATCCTGAGCTTCACCACCGAAGAGGTCTGGCCGCATCTGGGCCATTCGGGCAGCGTGCATACGGCATACTTCCCCGAATCCGCCGGCCTCACCGAAGGCATCACCGCCGGGCAGAAGCAACGCGCCGCCAACTGGGACAAACTCATCGAGGTCCGCGATGGCGTGCTGAAGAGCCTCGAAAGCGCGCGCCAGGAAAAGTTCATCGGCGCCCCTCTCGAAGCTCGCGTCGCGCTCGCCGTCAACGAGAAGCTCTATCCGCTGCTCGACGAATACGCCTCCGAACTGCCCGGGCTCTTCATCGTCTCCCAGGTGGAACTCTCCAACCACGCCAGTTCCGATCTTGAAGTCAGAATCGAGCGAGCCCGCGGAACCAAGTGCGAGCGCTGCTGGAAGTACAAGGAAGACGTCGGCTCATCGCCGCGCTTCCCCACCATCTGCGCTTCGTGCGCGGAAGCCGTTGAGGAAATTACCGGTGCCCAGTAACCGGAATTGCGGATGACCCCCGGTACCCGCCGCATCGCCGCATTCCTCACCGCGGGCGGCGTTTTTGCGCTCGATCGCTGGTCGAAATGGCTGGTGGAAACCCGTTTCGGGCCGTATGATACGAAGACGGTGATTCCCGGTTTCTTCAATATCGTCCGCTCGGAGAACCCCGGCGTGGCGTTCGGCATCTTCGCCGATCATTCCACCCACTCGCGCACTCTCGTTCTCGCCGGAGTTTCCGTCCTTGCCATCATCATTCTCGCCGCCATGCTCTGGCGCATCGAGAAGCAGGATGGATACACCACCACCGGTCTCGCCCTCATTTTCGGCGGCGCGCTTGGCAACGTTTTCGATCGCGTACGCGGCGGCGCCGTCACCGATTTTCTCGATTTCTACGCCGCCGGCTGGCACTGGTATACCTTCAACATCGCCGATGCGTCCATCTGTATAGGCGCCGGCCTGCTGATTCTCGGAATGCTCCTCGCGAAAGGCCATTCACAAGCGCATTAAGCCATGTTTCCGCATTTGTTCCGCATTGGAAGTTTCTCGCTACCCACTTACGGCGTCCTCGTCGCGCTCGCTTTTCTGGCTGCGCTCTGGATGGCGTCGCGCTTCGCCGCCATGCAGGGAGTTTCGAAGGACAAGGTCATCAATCTCGGCGTCTACTGCGCGCTCATGGGCATGCTCGGCGCAAAGGTTTTCATGATCGCGCTCGACCCCGAGTACCGCGCGCATCCGGCCGAAATCTTCTCCATCGCCACCCTGCAAAGCGCGGGCATCTTCTTCGGCGGTCTGATTTTTGCGCTGGCCTTCGCCTATATCTACATGCGCCGCCAGCGCATGCCGGTGCTGCAGACTTCAGACCTGTTCGCCCCCGGCCTTGCGCTGGGCCATGGCATCGGCCGGCTCGGTTGTCTCGCCGCCGGCTGCTGCTGGGGCCGTCCCACGCATCTGCCCTGGGGCATCACCTTCACCAATCCAGACGCCACGACCGGCGTGCCACTCGGCATCCCGCTTCAGCCCACGCAGCTCTACGAGGCGTTCGCCGAAGCCATCATCTGCCTTGTCCTGGTCTCGCGCCTGATGCGCCCGCATCGCGAAGGACAAATCATCGGGCTCTATCTCGCGCTTTACGGCGCCGTGCGGTTCGGCGTCGAGTTTCTGCGCGTGCACGATACATCGAATCCCTTCGGCGGACCTTTCGTCCTCGAACAGTGGATTGCGCTCGCGGCAGTTGTGTTTGGCGTTTACCTGATTGTTCGCCGCGCCCCGGTCGTCACTCTGAAGCCCGCTGCCGCTCCGGCGTAAACTCCCCGCGGCCGGCGGCCTCAACCGGGGTCAGTGCCTGCGGATCGAGGGCCGCTCGTCGCCGTCGATGCCTTCGTTCGGCAATCGCGCGTCGATGGCGACCGTGGGTGATTTCCGCAGCGCCGGCACATTCGGATTCGCCTGCTTCGGTTTCGATGTCCGGCTCATATGCTCCAGCCGCGCACGAATCTCTTCGTACTCCGAAGTGTTCAGCACGTATTGTTTGCGCCCAGGCAGCAACTGGTCGATGTTCTTCTGCGTTTTTGCGATCCGGTCCGGCGTCAGAGGGTGCGTACGGAACAGCTTCGATACCGCTCCAGGCTGCCGGCGCTCGGTCGATTCGATCCGCTCGAACATATCGAGAGCCGATGTCGGGTCATAGCCGGCCTTCCACATATATTCGAGCCCGAGCATATCGGCTTCCGCCTCGAAATTTCGTGAAAACTTGAAAAATGCCATCGGCACCGCGGCGGTCGCCAGCTGGCGCGCCCCGAATCCCGCCCATCCGCCCGCCAACGCCAGCGGAATCTGCGCCAGCCCGGCCAGATCGCCGCGCGACATCTGCCGCGTTCCGTGCCGCGCCGCTGCGTGCCCCAGTTCATGCGCCATCACGGATGCCAGTTCCGCTTCGTTGTCCGACAGCTTCATCGTTCCGGTGTTGATGTAGATGAACCCGCCCGGCAGCGTGAATGCGTTGATATCTTCGGCCTCGATCAGCGTGAACTTCACCGGAAACGTCACATCCGAATTCCGGGCCAGATTCTGTCCGAGCCGGTTGATGTATTCCGCGATGATCGGGTCGTCCACGATCTTCGCCTGCCGCTCCACCTCGGCCGCAAGCTGCCGCCCCAGCGCCATCTCCTGCTCGAGTGTGTAGAAATTCAGGCCCTTCGAGACGTTCCGTTCTCCAATCGCGTTCGGGTCCTTTTCCGTCTGGCCCGCGAATACGCCCGGCGCCAGCAGGCACCAGGCAGCAATCGCCGCGATGGAGGAAGTTCGCATGGGCAGAACTTGCCCCGCGCCCGAACCTTTGCTTTGGCGCGAAAGCAGTTTCCTTATGTTCGCATGCCTGATAGCCACACTGCCAGGCGCCGTTTTTGCTCGTCGGTTGCGTCCGGTCGCGCTTCCAGCCGCCACTTGCGCGGCTGCTCTGCCAGCGCCGCCTCGAACCGTTCGATTCGCCCGCGCCGCGCTGCGAGAATCGAAAGCCGGTCGCCTGGCCGCCACGCTTCCAGTTGCTTGTCCGGCTTGTCGGCGCGGACCCGAAAATCGTTCAACGCGATGATCTCGTCCTCTGCGCTCAGCCCCGACAATTCGGCCGGCCCGTCCCGAATCACCCGCGTCACCACCATCCTGCCGCCTTCGTTTTTCGTCTCGATTCCCAGCCACGGCTTCGCTTCGTGCTCCGCATTCTGGAACCGCAGGCCGAACCAGTCGAGCGCCTCCGAATAATCGAACTCCCCGGTCGATTCCACCGCGTTCCGAAAGAAATCCGAAAGGTCCGCTCCCGCCACCTCGCTCGCCGTGCGCTCGAATTCGCCTTCCCCGAACCCGCGCGCGCCCGAATACGCGGCAAACGCGGCCCGCATCACGTCATCGAGCGACTTGCCGTCCTCCGTCAATCGCCGCACCCGCGCATCCAGCAGCCACGCGATCACCGCCCCCTTCGTGTAATAGCTGATCGACGTGTTCTTCGAGTTCTCATCCGGCCGGTACAGCCTGATCCACGCATCGAACGACGCCTCCGCCACCGGATGCGCCAGCCGCCCCGGCGTGCTCTCGAGCGTGTGGATCAGATCGGAAAGCGAATCCCGCGCCGGTTCCTTGCCCGAGCCGAGATATTCCGCATCGCTCGCCAGTTCCGCGCGCCGCACCAGCAGCCCCCCGTAATATTCCGTAATCCCTTCTGCCACCCAGAGCCCGCGCGTCGTATTCTCGGCTTCATAATCGAACGGCCCCAGCTCCGCCGGCCGCAGCCGTTTCACATTCCACGTGTGGAAGTATTCGTGCGAGACCAGATTCAGCCAGCCCAGATACTGCTGC
>DAIDJK010000232.1 GCA_027450225.1 Bryobacterales bacterium
ATGAACCAGAACCACGAGATGCTGTTGATATGACGGAATGTACCAGAAATCACGGGCATCTGGAACATCTGTAGTAGACCCGGAATACCAGGTACTAAGGTCCCGCTGGGAAGTTTACGCGATGGGCCGGTTTATGCGCGAGCGCCTGGGACGGCTGTTTGTCTCGCTGAAAACATTGCGTTACCGCCACTCGTCTTCAAGAACACTGAAGACGCGCAGACTCACCCATCTGTGATGCAGCCATCCGGCATCGCGCAGAATTCCCTCTTCGCGGAGGCGCAGGCGAAGAGGGATGGCGCAACTGCGGTGATTTTCGACGGCGCACCGAATCTCGATGCGATGCAGCCCGTAGTCGCGGAATCCGGTCGCAATCATCGTTCGGCAGGCGCTGGTCACTATGCCCCGGCCGGAAAAAGAGCCATCGATCCAATACCCAATGCTGCTGGCGCGGTTCACCAGATCGATCGAGTGCAGTCCGATTGCCCCCGCCATGTGCTCTCTGAACCGAACGACGCAGGTGAGCGCCGTTCCCCGCGCATTCTCTATCTGCCTGTCTTCCACGAATCGGCGGGCATGTTCGATGTCATATTCGGGAGTGACCCAGGGTAACCATTCCCGCAGACGCGCCCGATTGCGGTCGATCAGGGCGTAAAGCTCAGGCACATCGTCAAGGCAAATCGCGTCGAGTGCGATGTCGGGGTTGTCGGCCGTCAGGCGGAACGGTCGACGCAAGGCATCGGATTGCTCCATGCGCCACCCTCCAGACGCAAACGGATCGTGGTTCCAGCGGCGACGGCATGCCGGAGAAGAAGATTGGCCTGCCACACTCCGCCGCCAAGAGAACTGATCGTGTCGCACTGGCGCATGGTATTCGCCGCTTCGATCCACGCATCGGTAGCGCCAATCGCCCCGGCGGGTGAACGGAAGTAGCAGACCAGGGTGCCGCCGCTCCCGGCGGCGATCCTCAGATCGCCAGGCGGATGGTACTCGGCGCTGCAGAGTTCCGGAGGCTGCCAGGGGAGACTGCGGGCAGGCATCAGCGGAGCGTTGCCGTTTTCATCCAGCATGATGAATTCGGCGGGGTTGCTTCGGCCGGAGCGGCGGGTTCGAATGCGGACTTCGTGCCGGCCTGGACCCAGCCCCGGTGGCCGCAGGCAATCGGCCTGATAACCCGACGGGCCGTTGGGCGTAACGTTCACCACCTGCGTTCCGTAGCCATCCACTTCGACGAAAATCCCATCGATGCTTACGCCTGGCTGCGGCGACTTGAAGTAGCAGCAGAGGTATTCGTCCTTGAGCGGATGAAAGCGCGAAACGTACGTTCGGTTGTTGACGATGGAATGAAGCTGAGGCGGATCGTATTCGGCATCCGGATCAGGCTCGGGCCACCTTCGGCGGCAAATGATGGACGCGCGTTGCTCCGTCAGATCGAGCAGGTCCACCTGGGCGAATCCGGCCGAGCGGCACATGGCGACCGCGCACTCCGGCGTCGGTCCGCACCAGTTATCGATCCGTCCTCCGAGATCGGCGCGCTCGTAAAATTCCATCACCGTGGGAGTGGACCGGTTCTCCGGCGGGATCACGAAAGTCTCCACCAGAGCCAGATCACGCGAAAGCTCAACTGCCTTTTCGAGTCCCAGCAGCGGGTGGCGAAGGTGGTAGAGGACGCCGAACAACAGTACTACGTCGAAACGGCCCACCCGTTTCACTGTGAGTTCATTGAGATCCAGTGTCAGATACTCGACGCGGGACCGCAGTAAACGGCGGGCTTCGAGAAAAGTATCGAGCTCGACGCAATCGACCGCCACGACTTCTGCGCCGCGCCTTTCACACTCGAAACTGAACCATCCATCCCAGGCGCCGATATCCAGCACCCGCTTGCCGCGCAAATCGTTCGGCAGGCCGAAGATGCCGAAACGCCAGCGCAGATGCTCAATTGGCTGCAGACCCGGAAGTATAGTCCCGTCAGGCAGTTCGATCGAGTGATAGCGGGTTCGCGCCTGCACGCGATCGCTCAGCCGCTGCACTCGTTCTTCGAACGCACGACTGCCTGCTGCCGGTCTGGCGTCGTATTCCACCATCAACGCTTCAGTGTACTTCGGGAGTACATCCTCTCACGAACGTGGATCATACGCGCACGTTCTGTAACCGTAAAGCCTTTAAATGCCGCACGATGAACCTTCTTTGATTATGCGCCAGAGAGAGGACGGCGGCCTCGCGGCCTTGTGCCCGGACGTGCCGAAACGAAATTGGCGACGGTTTGCGGATATCCCCAAAGTTTTATGTGTCGCCGGTTACCGCATAAGACTTCCTCCGGCGAACTGGATCACGTCGCCGCGCTCTGTTGCCCGGCATTCCAGTTTCGATCCTGCTTACAATCCGAATCGGATTGATGCTTCGGCACGAAAGCGACGAATGAAACGGATATTGGCGTTCTGCGCCGCCACGCTTGGTCTGGCCGGAATTTCGGGCGCACAGATTCAGAATCAGCCTGATGACGGGCAATGGCCGATGGCGGCCAAAAACTACGCGAACACAAGATACAGCACGCTCACCCAGATCAACAGCGGCAACGCAGGCAATCTGCAGTTGAAGTTTACGTTCTCAACCGGGATGACGCATGGCCACGAGGCGGCCCCGCTGGTCGTGAACAACACGATGTACATCGTAACGCCTTATCCCGACGTCCTCTATGCGCTGGATCTGACAAAGCCTGGCGCGCCGCTGAAATGGAGCTATCAGCCTCGCCCGTCGCCTTCCTCGCAGGGCGTGGCCTGCTGCGATGTCGTAAACCGCGGGGCGGCGTATTACGACGGCAGGATCTATTACAACCTTCTCGACGTGGAAACGGTCGCGGTGGACGCCAGCACCGGGAAGGAAGTCTGGCGCACGAAGCTCGGCGACATCAACAAAGGCGAGTCGATTACGATGGCGCCCATCGTTGCGAAAGGACGCGTCATCGTCGGCAACAGCGGCGGCGAATTCGGTGTTCGCGGCTGGCTCGCCGGCCTCGACGCCGCAACCGGAAAAATCGTCTGGCGCGCTTACGGTACCGGGCCGGATCAGGACGTGCTGATTGGCGCGAACTTCAAACCATTCTACGCAGAGGATCGGGGCAAAGACCTTGGAATGGCCAGCTGGCCACGCGACGCCTGGAAGACCGGTGGCGCAACCGCTTGGGGGTGGGTGTCCTACGATCCCGACCTGGATCTGATTTACTACGGCACCGGAAACCCCGGCCCGTGGAATCCCGATCAGCGGCCCGGCGACAACAAATGGACCAGCACGGTGTTTGCCCGCCGTCCCGAAACGGGGGAAGCCATCTGGGCTTACCAGACGAACCCACACGACCTGCACGATTACGACGACATCAACGAGAATGTTCTTCTCGATCTGACGATCGGGGGCCGCGTCCGGAAAGCTCTGGCCCACGCCGACCGCAACGGCCGCATGTACATCATGGACCGGACCACCGGGGAAGTCCTTTCGGCCGAGCCTTTTGCCTACGTGAACAGCACGCTGGGCGTGGATCTGAAAACCGGGCATCTCACCGTAAATCCGTCGAAAGTGACGGGATTTCAGACGGTTCGCGATATTTGTCCCGCGCCTCCAGGGGGCAAGGACTGGCAGCCCATGGCCTTCTCGCCCCAGACGGGCTACCTTTATATACCGCACAACAACCTGTGTTTCGAAGAACAGGGCACGCAGGCAAACTACATCGCCGGCACGCCGTATGTCGGGATGAATGTTCGGATGTACGCCGGACCTGGCGGTAATCGCGGTTTTTTCACGGCATGGGATCCCGTTCACGCGAAGGCCGTGTGGAGGATACCCGAGATGTTCCCTGTGTGGAGCGGAGCCGTAGCGACAGCGGGCGGCCTGGTTTTCTACGGCACGATGGACGGCTGGTTCAAGGCCGTAGACGCGCACTCCGGGAACATCCTCTGGAAGTTCAAGCTGGGCTCCGGAACGGTTGGGCAGCCCATCAGCTACAAGGGACCGGACGGCAAACAATACATTGCGATTCTCTGCGGCGTGGGCGGATGGTCCGGCGCGGTTGTCTCGGGCGGCCTGAATCCGGTGGACGGAACCGGCGCCCTCGGGTTTCTGAACGCGATGACGGACCTGGGCAAGTATACGACGAAGGGCGGAATGCTCTATGTCTTCGGTCTGCCTTAAAGTATCGAGGTTTCCGGTCTGCGCCGGATTGCAGAAGGCGCAGTACTGCGCGCGTGCGCTCGCCGGGTTTGCCGTTGCGATCGCTTCTCAAAAGGAGGGCGCCGGATGCGCGGCTGGACCGCAATCCTCTGCTTCCTTGCGTTGACCGCATGCCAGCGCGAGCAGCGAAACCTGCGGCCGTCGCCGGCGCGGGTGGTCATTTTCAATGACGCCGCGCGGGAAGACCAGATCCAGCCCGGCGGCGCGCAATCGATGCCGCAGGTGAACAACCCGGATGAAGGCAACGCTTATGACGTTTCCGAAGGCCAGCGGCTGTTCGACTGGTACAACTGTTCCGGCTGCCATGCGCACGGGGGCGGCGGCATCGGCCCACCGCTGATTAAAACCGAGTGGATTTATGGCGGGGAGCCGGCCAACCTCTTCGACACGATCGTAAAAGGGCGGCCAAACGGAATGCCTGCCTGGGGTGGCCGAATACCGGAGTATCAGGTCTGGCAGCTGGTGACGTTTATTCGCTCGATGAACCACGAGGAGCCGAAGGCGGCAACGCCCGCTCGCCCGGACACGATCGAGCAGAGCCCGCAGACGCTGCAGAACAAAGCCAATGGAGTGACGCGGTGAGCGGGTGGCGCAAAGGCATTCCCGGCGGGATGCTTGCCGCCGGCGTCCTGTCGACGGCCTGCGCCGGCCATCAGCAATCGGCGCTCGATTCTGCGGGAACGCAGGCGGACAGGATCGAGAGCCTCTGGTGGTTTTTTCTCGCGGTGTTGTCGGCAGTGTTCGTGATCGTAATAGCGACCCTGCTGGTTTCACTGACGCGCGGCCATCGTGGTGTAAATCAGGAGCCGCTCGAACGAACCCACGTACCGTCTGAGGAGACCGAACGGAACCTGGGCCGCACGGTCGGGGTTGCAACTGGCGTCACCATCATTATTCTTTTCGTTCTTCTGGTGGCCAGCATCGGAACCGGCAAGGAACTTTCTGAAATCGGCGGCAAGCAGAACTCGCTGATTGTGGAGGTGACCGGAAACCAGTGGTGGTGGAATATCCGCTACCTGAGCGAAGAACCGTCGGAAATCCTCACCACCGCCAACGAGATTCACATTCCGGTAGGACGCCCGGTGATGATTCGCGGCTTGTCTCAGGACGTGATCCACAGTTTCTGGGTCCCGAACCTTCACGGCAAACGGGACCTGATTCCGTCGCGGGTGACCACCGAATGGATCGAAGCCGACCACCCCGGGCGCTGGCGCGGGCAGTGCGCCGAGTTCTGCGGGCTGCAGCACGCACATATGGCGTTGTGGGTAGTGGCCGAAACAGAGCCGCAGTTCGAAGCGTGGCGTCATGCGCAGCTTCAACCCGCCGCAGCGCCGCAGGACGCGGACACCCAACGTGGACAGCAGGTTTTTCTGAACAGCGCCTGCGTTCTTTGCCACACTATCCGCGGTACGTCCGCAGCCGGCAGCGTCGCGCCCGATCTGACGCACGTGGGCAGCCGCCTGACGATCGCCGCCGGCACTCTGCCGAATACGAAAGGAAATATCGCCGGCTGGATAGCCGATCCGCAGCGCATCAAGCCGGGCAACCACATGGCCGTCGTGCCAGTCAAATCGGAAGACCTGCAGCCGCTGGCGGATTACCTCGAGAGCCTGAAATGACGCCGATCATTGAAGCGCCCGGCGAAACCGTCGATCCCCGGGCCGGCACGAATGAGGAACACAGAAAGAAGCTGGAACGCGCCTGGTCGCGCCCCGGCCGAATTTTCGGCTTTTTCACGGCGACTACGCATACCGCGATCGGCATGCGCTACATCATCACGGCGTTCGCCTTTTTCCTGGCCGGCGGAATCGAAGCGCTGCTGATGCGGACCCAGCTCGCGTTTTCGAATAATCACTTCCTCAGCGCGGACAGGTACAACCAGATCTTTACCACGCATGGCACGACCATGATGTTCCTTTTCGCCGTGCCAATGATGGAAGGCATGGCGGTGTATCTGGTACCGCTGATGCTCGGTACGCGCAATGTCGCGTTTCCGCGGCTGAACGCGTTCGGCTACTACATGTTTCTTTTCGGCGGGCTGCTGCTCTATGCCGGGGTGCTGACGAACACAGGCCCGGACGTCGGCTGGTTCGCGTATCCGCCGCTTTCCGGCCCGCAGTACTCGCCCGGAAAGCGTGTGGATATCTGGGCGCAGATGATCACGTTTACCGAGATTTCCGCACTCTGCGTGGCGACGGAACTGATCGCGACGATTCTCAAAATGCGGGCGCCGCGCATGTCACTGAACCGGCTGCCGCTCTATTGCTGGAGCATGCTGATTCAATCCTTCATGGTGATTTTCGCCATGCCGGCGGTGATGGTGGCGAGCACCATCATGCTGCTGCTGGACCGCACGGTGGCGACGCACTTCGTGAATCCGGCGGCGGGCGGCGACCCACTGCTCTACCAGCATGTGTTCTGGTTCTTCGGACATCCTGAGGTGTACATCATCTTCATACCGGCGCTTGGGTTCGTTTCTTCAATCGTCGAGGCGCATACGAGGCGCGGCGTTTTTGGTTATCCGGCGATGGTTCTGGCGCTGGCGGGCACAGCGTTCATCGGTTTTGGCCTGTGGGTGCATCACATGTTCGCCACGGGTCTGCCGCAGATCGGCGAATCATTCTTCACCGCCGCCAGCATGATGATCGCGATCACCAGCGGCATCCAGATCTTCTGCTGGCTGGCGACGATCTGGACGGGCCGGGTTCGCATGCATACCCCGATGTACTTCGTGCTGGGCTTCATTTTCATCTTCGTGATGGGCGGACTTACGGGCGTGATGCTGGCGTCGGTGCCGCTTGACTGGCAGGTGCACGACACGTTCTTCGTGGTGGCGCACTTTCATTACGTGCTGATCGGCGGCGCGGTGTTCCCGCTCTTCGGCGCCTTCCACTACTGGTATCCGAAGATGACGGGCCGCATGATGAATGAAACTCTGGGCAAGATCGAGTTCTGGATTCTGTTCATCGGCTTCAACATGACCTTCTTCCCGATGCATATTCTCGGGCTGAAGGGCATGACGCGGCGCATCTACACCTATCCGCCGGAAATGGGATGGGACAACGCGAACGCACTGGCTACGGTGGGCGCCTACATCATCGCGATCGGCGGGATTCTGTTTATTGCGAATGTACTCTCGAGCCGGAAGACCGGCGCGCCGGCCGGCCGCAATCCGTGGGACGCCGGTACGCTCGAGTGGGCCGCCGATTCCCCGCCCCCGCCTTATAACTTCGAATACCTTCCGGTCGCCGCCGGGCGCTACACCATGTGGGCGCCTGCCGAGGCGCGCGCCGTTGTCACCGGAATGCGCGACGACCGGCGCGAGGTTCTTGTCACCAGCATCATGGACGCAGAGCCACAGCATCGGCTTGTTCTGCCCGGCTCCTCGTTCTGGCCGTTTCTGACGGCGCTTCTGGTGGGGGGCGGTTTCGTCGGCACGGTGTTCGGGTTCAACTGGTACTACCCAACGGCCGTGGCCGCGGGAGTGGGGTTGATCGGCTGGTTCTGGCCCAAAGCGCCGAGGGACTTGCGGCCATGATCCAGAAGACGCTCGACGTGAGCGAGCTGCCGCCATTCTCCGTCTCCAACGACGATCCGCTGTGGTGGGGCCAGATGCTGATGGGCGTGATTGAGGTGATGCTCTTCGCCATCATGATCGCGATGTATTTCTACATCCGGCTGAGCGTGGACATGTGGCCGCTGCCCGGCGATCAACTGCCGCACAAACTTCTCCCCACACTGGCGCTGGTTCCGCTGGCGCTCAGTTTCCCGGCGGCGTGGGTAGCGAGCGAAGGCGCGAAGCAGGACAACCGCGGGAAGATGCTGGCGGGTCTCGGCCTGAACCTGGCGCTGGCAGGCGCGTTCCTCGCGATGCGGATTGTCGAGTGGCATTCCTTCAACTTCGAATGGAAGGCCGATATCTTCGGGTCAGTCACGTGGACGATTCTGGGTCTTCACACCGCCGACATCATCGGCGACATGGGCTTTACCCTGGTTTTGTTCGTGATCGTGCTCACCGGGAAGTATGCGCAGAAGCAACGGCTCGGCGTGCACGTCGACAGCATCGTCTGGTATCTGGTGGCCGGGGCGTGGTTCCCGATGTACGTTGTCATCTACTGGGGTCCGACTCTGGTGGGAGCGCCGCGATGAATCGCGACACCGTTCTGTGGGGCGCCCTGCTTCTGCCGCCGGTCATCTGGTTTCTTTCCATGGAAACCAATTTCGCTCTTGCTCCCTGGGCCTGCGCTTTCGGCTGGAAGTTCGCCATGTTCGTGGTTTCGGGCATTTCGTTCGCGCTGAATGCGGGGCTGGCCCTCGCGGCATGGTCGCAGTGGAAGTCGCTCGGGCAGAACTGGCCCGGCGATGAGGGCGGCGCCATTCCACGCGCCGGAATCATGGCGATTCTGGGAATGATGATTGCGGGCATGGCGTGCCTTGTCACACTCGCGCAGGCCGTTCCCGAAATCATGATGGGAGCCTGCCAGTGAAGCGCGCAATGATTCTCGCGTTGCTGCTTCCGGCTGCCGGGCTGGGGCACGCTGGAGAAGCGATCGCCCCCCATGATCTGTGGTCGGCGTGGGAATTCGATCCCGGCGTCGCCGCGCCTCTGGCAATATCCGCGCTTCTTTATTTGCGGGGCGCGCGGGTCTCGCGGGGCGTCACGCCCGGCCGTCAGGCGCTCTTCTGGTCCGGATGGGTCAGCCTGTTCCTCGCGCTTGTCTCGCCTCTGCACCCTCTGGGAGAAGCTCTCTTTTCCGCGCACATGACGCAGCATGAGATCCTGATGCTCGTCTCCGCGCCGCTGCTGGTACTCAGCCGCCCGATGCCGGCCATGTTGTGGGGAGTGCCCCTCGAATGGCGCCGCAGGATTGGCGGCTGGACGCATGCCTGCCTGTTTCAGCGCTTCTGGCGAGGCGTGACCCTGCCCTCCACGGCGTGGATCATCAGCGCAGTCGCGCTGTGGACGTGGCATGTTCCGGCGCTGTTTGACCGCACGCTGAGCAACGAATGGGTGCACGCAGCCCAGCACGCAAGTTTCTTCGGCTCGGCGCTGCTCTTCTGGTGGTCGTTGTTCGAGGCGCGCGGAGGAATGCACGCCGGCTCCGGCGTCGTATATATCTTCACCACCGCGATCCACACCAGTATTCTTGGCGCACTGCTGACATTCGCGCCCGCGGTCTGGTATGCGCCCTATTCGACGACCACGCAGGCGTGGGGACTTTCTCCGCTGGAGGATCAGCAACTCGGCGGCCTGATTATGTGGGTACCGGCAAGCGCCGTTTATATCGCTGCGGGACTTTGGTTGTTCGCCAGATGGATGCGCGAAAGCGAGCGCATGGTATTGCGGAGTTCCTGTGCGGATTAGCGGACTAATTGCGCTGGTTGTGGCGCTCGGAGCGTGCAGCCGGAGCGGCGTGCGCCAGGCTGAAAGCGCGATCGGCGGCGATCCCGTGCGCGGCGCGGCGGTTATCGTCCACTACGGCTGTGGCGCCTGTCATACGATTCGGGGCATCTCCGGCGCGGATGCGCTGGTCGGCCCTCCGCTCACCGGCTTCGCTTCCCGAAGTTATGTAGCCGGAGTGCTTCCCAATACGCCCCAAAACGTGATCCGATGGATTCAGGACCCTAAAGCCGTAGACGATAAGACTGCGATGCCGAAACTCGGCGTCTCAGCGAAGGATGCGACCGACATCGCCGCCTATCTATACCGGATACGCTAAGAAAGTTCAACCCGAGGAGAAGACCAGTGATCACGCTCGAAGACGCAAGAAGAGTTATCGCCGCCGCTGAAAGAAAGGCCCAGGAAATCGGCCAGCCCATGAACATCGCTGTGGTGGATGGCGGAGGCAATCTGGTGGCGCACGTGCGCATGGACAATGCCTGGATCGGCAGCGTCGATATCGCCATCAACAAGGCCTGGACATCGCGCGCATTCGATATCTCGACGAAGGACCTTGGGGAGAACAGCCAGTCGGGCGACCAGTTCTTCGGCATTCACGCGTCGAATCGGGGTCGAGTGATGATCTTTGCGGGAGGCATTCCGCTCAAGCGTGGCGATCAGGTGGTGGGGGCGGTGGGCGTGAGCGGCGGCATGGGCAAGCAGGATCAGGCGGTCGCCGAGGCCGGCGCGGCGGCGTTCTGAATGCGGCGGGCCCGCGCCGGCGTTCCGCTCTCATGCGTTATTCTCTGATCAGGTAGCGCATGTCTGCCCGCCACGCGCTGGGTTGTCTTGTTATCGGGATTTCGCTCTTCAGCGCGCTTTACGCGGCATCTTCCGATCCTCGCCCGTTCCGTGTCTATCGCAGTCTTGAAGCTTACGACAACGTGGAACTGCCTGCGGATTTCGCAGAGAAAACCGAATGGGTGTTCGCGCGTCTTATGTATCCGCAGCACCCGTTCGCTCGTTTTGCGCGCCACTGGCGATGGGGAGGCGCGCTCGACTGGCACGAGGGCGGAACCAGCTGGACGCAGGATTATCCACGGGCGGATCGCCATTTTTCACAGGCGCTGCGCCGGCTGACGCGTCTGAATGTCCGTTCCGTGGAGCAGCCCGTCAATCCCGACGACGGCGACGACATCTACAACTGGCCGTGGCTGTGCGCCGGAGAGATGGGCGACTGGAAACTGACCAATGCTCAGGCGAAGAAAATCCGTGAATACCTGCTGCGCGGCGGTTTCCTGATGCTGGACGATTTCTGGGGCACAGAGGAATGGAATCGGTTTGAAGAGAGCATGCGCCTCATCTTTCCCGACCGGCCGATCGTCGAGATCGACGACTCGGACCAGATATTCCATGTGGTTTACGACCTTTCCGAGCGTTACCAGATACCGGGGGAATGGGCTCTGGCGCGAGGCGCCACCTATAGAAATGATGGCTCCATCCCGCACTGGCGCGGCATTTATGACGACAGTGGCCGGCTGATGGTGGCAATGACGTTCGACAACGATGTCGGCGATTCCTGGGAATGGGCCGATGACAGCGGTTATCCCGAAAGATATTCCGCGCTGGGAATCCGCCTGGGCGTGAACTACGTTATTTACTCGTTGTCCCACTAGCGGGCGCAGGCACCGGCATCGTGAGGGAGCCTACTGTCCCGCCGAGATCGTCGTAAACGGCAACGCGGATCTGCTTTACGTCGCCGTCGATTCTGAAGTCTTTGGCGAAACGAATCCCATCAGCCGTTCCATTTACGTCCAGGGGAATTAGCGGTGGAATTTCAGCAAGCCCGCCCGCCGGGCCCGCGGGACCGTAGCTCAAAATCGCGGCGCTCAAACGTCCCACGGTTTTATTGCCATCCGGAATCGTCATCACATCGGCCGCATTGATGCGTACATCGAAGCGAAAAGCGCCTGGGGCAGCTGTGGAGCGCGTGAGCGATCCCCGCATGCCGATTTCCGAAGCATCCACGGGGTCTCGGGCGATCAGGCGCATTGCCGCGACAGCCTTTATTCCTGGCTGTTCGGGCCACGCATAGTAGCCGGTTTTCGCCTGAATCCGCACTCCTTTCCGCCTGCAGACGATCTTGATCTTGTGGAACTTGCTGTTCCAGTTATCATCCGGCGGCGCGTAGCCCAATTCATAGCTGATGCGCGCGTCGTTCATCGCCTGGTTGATCGCGCCGCCGATATCCCTTATGCCGACAGGCCGTCCACCGGTAATGCCCGAGATCTCATCCAGCGTCGCCCGGCTGTTCAGTCCGGCTGAGGGGCTGCCCGACCGGTCGCCACCGTCGCCCGGCAGGTCCGAGAGTACAGCAGAACTGCCGATCATGATTTCCGAAACCGGATAGATTGCGATTCCCGCCTGCTCGAGCGCCGTGCTCAACTGGCGCAATTGTGGACCGAAATCGACCACGTCGCCCGTTCCGGAACGAACGGGACCAAGATCGATCGGCACGCCATCGGTTATCCAGACGACGTTCTTTCTTCCCGGCACTCTGGCCAGCTGGGCGCCAAGCGCATCCAGTGCGCGAAAGGTAGTCAGGGTCCGGGTCCACACATCGAGGTCAACAGGTCTGACTTTCAACACGGCCTCCGTGGCCTGCTCGATCAGGCGCTTGCTGTCCTTTGTCCACAACGGGGCGCCGGGAGTTGTTTCTGAATCGAGACCGCGGACCGGAACTATCTGTCCTTCTATCGTAAGAAAGTAAAGATACAGATAATCGGCGGATTCCGCGGACTGAAGATACTTCACCAGGGCGTTGGAAGCCTGCGCCCTCGTACTGAAGCGCTGGTTCATGAAGTCGAACAGGATCACGGTCGCATGCGGAATAGTGAACCGATTCCGGTTTGCGTATTCGCCGGGCGGCAGTTCCGGGACAGGCGGCAATCTCCGGTCGATCCGCTTGAAGAAAAGGATGTCCTGCTGTTTCCCGGCGTCTGTTACATACAGTTCGGACGCCTTTAAATCATCCACGGGATTGCCGTGATTGTCCGTCGCGACCACATTGACGTTCACTACCTGCTGATCGGCCGGAAGGCCAGCCCCGCGCGCGCCCGCGCCGATAGTGGAAAGCACCGCGATCATACCGGCTGCAGACATTACGAAGGCGCGTGACATGGCATTATGATTATGCAACCAGCAATGCAGGCAGGATAATCCTGCGGTTGCTGTAATTTTGCGTAAACAAGGCCTGATTTCGGCCGTGGCGCTCAGTTGCGCGCCGGCTCTGCAAAGCCGCACTCCGGGACAATGTCTCCGGTCTTCCCACTGCAGGGGCACGGGGAGACATCATTGCCGCTGCGCAGACAATCCACGGCGGGTCCATGGGCGCCGAGCGCTTCTGCAATCGCGATTCGGGACGCCATCTCCGGCAGCCTCGATTGTTTCCTGAGAACCGCCGCTTCCGCCAGATATCCCTCATAGGATTCGGGCCAGCGATTCTCCAGCGCCTTCGCCTCCGCTGCCGCTTCGGTGAGGCGTCCAATGGAGGTGAGGATTGCGATGCGGGTCTGTCGCAGCAGCTTGCTATCCGGCGTGCGCGAGATTGCGCCGTCCAGAAACTGAAGCGCAGCCTGCGGTTCGCCCAAACGCCGCAGCAGAAGCGCCCCAGCGGAGATCAGCCCTGGGTTGGATGCTCCGCTGGCAATCGCCTGCCTCATTTCGGCTCTTGCCGCATCCTGTTTTCCGGTTGCCTCGAGTATCGACGCGCGTACGATGAGCGCATTCCCCGACGGCGCGAGCTGGGCCGAATCGAGAATCCGCAGTGCTGCATCAGGGCCTTCGGAACGAAGTTCAGCCGCGGCCAGATCGATGGCCGCATCCGGGTATTCGCGGACAGCTCGCCGCAGAAAATCAATCGCCAGTTTGTATTCACCGATTCCCAGCAATGCTGTGCCCGCGTCCGCGCAGATCCTCGACCCGGGCGAGAGGGAGAGCAAATCGCGAAACGCCTGTTCAGCGCGTTGCAGATCTCCGGCCGCGATCAGCGCTTCAGCAAAATGCAGCCGTAATGCCGCATCATTTGGGCTGGAAGACACGCCCTCCTGATACTCCGCTACCATGCGCCGCGCCAACTCGCGTTGCGGGAGGGTCGCCGCCTCCACAATGCCCGGCTCTTCGCGGGGCGCGTCAGGGACTTCAGTACTCAGCTGCCTGAAGCGATTCATCAATTGGCGAGATTCGCTGCTCCTGCCAAGTTCGGCGAGACAGCGGCCAAGATGAAACGCGATGTCGGCATCGTTCGGCGCCAGATCCAGCGCCTTCCTCAGGACCGGCTCGGCCTCGGTGGCGTGGGAGAGGTTCAACTCGTCGAGTCCGATCAAATCGAGCGATCGTGCGGAAGGCGCGCCGCTCGCCGCTGCGGCTTTCGCATCGCGCAACGATGCCGCATAATTCCCCGCCTTCTCCAGCAGCCATGCGCGAAGGAACAACGCGGGCCCAAAATGCGGATCGAGCGCAATGGCGCGTGACAGTTCCTCGACGGCGCGCCGTGAATCGTCTGCCCCGGGAAGCAGGGCCAGGTCGTAGTGACCCGTGGCATCGTTGGGATGTTGTTCCACCCAGTGCGCCAGCGCCTGGGCGCCTTTCTCATGACCCGCACGAGTGAATGCTTCCACCAGCGCCCGGTCCCGTGTGGCGCTTTCATCACCCGGGCGGGCAGCCAGATAGCGATCGTAGGCCTGGATGGAATCGCCATAAAAGCCGCCCATGGCGGTTGCGCGCGCGAGCGCGAGATCGATATCCGGCCGCGATGGCTGGAGCCGCCGGGCCTGAGAAAGAAGGTAAATCGCCCGTTTGTAGTTACTACTCGACGCCTCGACGCGTCCAAGCTCGAAAAGCGTATCCGCATCCTCGGGCTTCCTGTCGAGCAAGGTAGTGAAGGCCGTTCGCGCACGGTCATAATGGCCCGTACGCGCCGCGGCGACGCCGAGATTGAACAGCACGTCCGGATCGTCCGGGTCTTCTTTCAGAACCTTCAGGAATGCGTCTTCGGCTTCGCCATAGAACTCCGCGTGCGCGCAAAACATACCGAGAGCATAGAGGTAACGGGGATCGCGCGTCGTTTTCCCGACGTCATCTATGATGTGCTGGGCCTCGGCGCGCCGCCCCATTGCAACCAGCGCCTCCGCCTTCGCGACGCGGATTTCCGGATCCGGATTGGCAACGTGAGCGAGAAACGCGAGCGCTCGCGCTGGCTGCTTCGCGCCGAGGGCCAGCCGCGCCATCTGCAGGTTCGCGTTGGCGTGACCGGGGTCGACCGCGAGAAGCTTTTCAAATACCGCCCTGGCATTCTCCGGCTGACTGCAGCGCAGGTAGTGGTTCCCGAAGTTGTTCAGCGCGGCCACATCCGGATGTCCGCGCAGCACAGCCTTGTACACTGCCTCAGCCTGAGCGCATTGGCCGCTCTCATCGAGGCGTTCCGCCAGATCAAGAGTTGGGGCCTGCGCCGAAACCACCGCGGCGAAGGCCGCACTTGCAACAAAGAGCGTCGCGCTGCGCCGGATCGCCATGCTTCGCGGCTATGGTATCAGCCCTGGTCATCCGGCGGCGCGCCGCGCCGGCGCATCAGAACGTCGTCCGGAGTCCCAGTTGCAGCTGTCGTCCAAACGTATTGTTCAGGATGCTTGTGCTGCGCCCGTCTATTGCCGGGTTGCTCGGGTTCAGGTTCGGCGCGGCCCAATTGATGTTGTTGAGCGCATTGAAGGCGTCCATGCGAAGCGAGAATTTGATCCGCTCGGTGATGTGGAAATCCTTCACCATGGAAGCGTCCACGTCGAAAAGATGGGGCCCGTTCACGCCGGAATAGTACCAGGGATTCGTCTCCTCCGTATAGGCAGGCAGGTTTTGCACCGCGGCAGGATTGAAGTACGCGCCGGCAGGCACGTTCTGCCCAGGATTCCCCGTGATCGCAACATTCCGGAACCGGATGAGCGCACCGGACTGATAAGTCATGAGCCCGGTCACTACCCATCCTCCGACCACGCCATCGACGAGGCGGTTCGCGCTGCTCAGATACGCTCGTCCCTTGCCCAGCGGAACCTCCCAGCTACCCGACACGGTAAGCCGGTGCCGGGGCAATCCGGAATCTTCCCAGGTGTACTTGTTCAGATACTGAGCGACTGAGTCGTAATACGCTTGTCCGGCTTCCACATGGTAGTTGTAGCCCGCCAGGAAAGTGTAGCCGCGGCTGAAGCGTCTTTGCACTTTGATCTGCAGCGAGTTATACCTCATGTTTGCGCCGGTGATGCCATCCACCTCGGAAATCCCCGTGTACTGAGGATAAGGAACCATCAGCGAAGCCAGCGACACAGACTTCTGGCTCGCCAGCGGTCCCTGCATGTTCAAACCGTAGAACGGATTCGGCACGGCCTGATTCAGCGCGTTTCCATACTGGTAATACAGCCGTGGATCCATCATGTCGACGTTCTTCGTCGAATAGCAGAATCCCGAAAATCCGCCGTCGCAGGCCTGATGAGTGTAATTGAAAAAGTAAGTCACATCGGTGACAATGCCGCCAGGCAACTCCGTCTCGAATCCGATGTTCACGCGGTCACTGTATTGGAACGGCCGGTTCGGATTGACAAAGCTCACGCTATCGCCCAACCCCGTGTTCGCTCCCAGACTCTTTCCGGTGGCCTGTGTCAACGGATAGGTGGAAGGAAAAGGATTGGAGAGCGTCATTTGGGGAACGCCGTTCACCATGGGCGGCGCGCCTGTCACCACGGAGAACCCGTAGTAGTTCGCTCCTTCCATTTCATAACTGGTATCTTCTTCCCAGGGCGTGTAGTAACGCGCATATCCGCCACGCAAGGACGTCCTGTCGTTCACCTTATAGGCGAATCCCGCCCGCGGTGAAAGGCTGCCCCACGTGTTGTTCCAGGAGGGCGTGCTCGAGCTTTCGAACTGATACGCGCCGTTCATTGTCCACGGGCCGCCGTAATACTGTTTCACGGACGCCGGCATCTGCACGTTCTGGACAATCGGATTGGGGACGCTCAGGTTCAATGGGGCAGTCAGACGGTTCTGCGCCTCGTAATAGGGACTGGTGTGTTCATAACGCAGGCCGAGGTTGAGCGTCAGCTTGCGGCTCACATGCCAGTCGTCATTCACGAACCCGGCGTAATATTGATCCTCGGTGTTGGGAATGATGGTGATGGGCATGCTGGTGGATCCGCACGCCCAGCAGTTCTGGTTGCCGGCGTTGACCGGCGCGATGGCTCCCAGAAGGAAGGTTGCGTAGCCGTCGCCCGATACGTTGGTTGGTCCGTTATAAGCCCCACTGTACGTGTTGGATGTGGGCGCGGCGTCGAACCCGAATCCCGGATTCTCATTCGTCAGCGCGCTGATCACCTGGCTCAGCCGCCACTCCACGCCGCCTTTGATGAAATGATTCCCCTGCTGGTGCGATACCTGCGCAGCAATCGTTTGCGCGTTCGGAGTCTGATGCCACCATCCGTTCTGCGCGCCCATTTGAACAAGTTGCGTGGTGCCTGATGTGTCGAGGATCGACATTCGCGGAATCAGCTTCGGGATGCCCGCCGTCGCATACATGGGCGCATAGAAGTTCTGGTTCGGCCAGATGCTGGAGAAGGTTGGCGAACTGGGGGCCTGCACGAAATTCGATGCATCGACGAAGCTATGGTAGTCGCCACGGACGTTCAGAATGGTTGTCGGGCTCAGCGTGTAGGTTACGTTGCCGCTGACAATCGTCGCATTGCGCTGGCTTCCACGGTCGTTCTGAAAGACGGGCGAACCGGTTGGATTGCTGGTCGTTGCGGAAGTTCGGATCAGCCCCACGTTGGATGAAACGTGCAGATTATCTTTGATGTTGTAGTCAACGCGATCCGAGAAGTTCCGGTATGGATAGTTCACCGGAAGATTGATGGCGTAGTTATTCGTATGATATGGACCGATGCCGGGTGAAGTCGGCTGCCACAGCATCGATGTGTATTTGGAGGCAATGGGATCGATGCGCGACGCGGGAATCACGTTGCCGGGAAACGGCGTGCGGCTCACACTTCCGTTTCCGGCAGTCAGCGTTGTCCAGGGATCGTATATCGTGCGCAGGCCTCCGTTGGCGTTGAGCGACTGGGAATAGTTGCCCGTCCGCTCGAGCACCGTCGGCAGCGTCTCGACGAAACTGCCGGGAGACGTGTACTGCCAGCCCTCGAATGCCGCGAAATTGAACAGCTTGTTCTTGAGAATCGGGTTGCCCAGCGTACCGCCGAAAATCTGCTTGCGGTCGAGATTCACCGTCCGGTTTACCCGGTCCTCGAGAGCGTTCGCCCAGGGATATTGACCCTGGTAGTAGACAAGTCCGTGCCATTCGTTGGTTCCGGACTTCGTGGTCATCGTGATCGCCGAGCCGGAACTGTGGCCATACTCCGCGTCCACCGAGTTCTGCTGGACATTGACTTCTTCAACGGCGTCTGAGATCGGCTGATAGCTGTTCTTCACGCCAATCCCCGTCGGGCTGCCATCTACCTGCAGGTCGGACGAAGAAGACGCCCCGCCGCCGATGCTCTGGCTGACCGGACCCCAGCTGTTGAACGGGTTCCAATCTCCATTTCCCACCTGTGGCACAACAGAAGGATCGAGCTGCGCCAGCAGAAACGGACTTCGGTAATACTGCGGCATCCGATTCGTGAGAACCGGGTTGACCGTGGTCTCCAGATTACTGCTGTTGAATTCCACCTGGTTCGCTTCGGCTGAGACCGTAACAGTCTGCTGTACGTCTCCGGGATGAAGCGTTACGTCCACCGTGACGTCGCCGTGCGTCGCGAGAGAGATGTTCTCCTGTACGGATTTGCTGAAGCCGGTCGCCTCTACAGTTATGCGATAAGTGCCGGGTTCCACCAGATCGAACAAATAATGACCGCTGTCGTTGGTCGAACGTACCGTGTTGATCCCCGTGTTGACGTTCGAAAGAGTGACGGTGGCTCCGGCGATGACAGCTTGCGACGGATCGGTGATGGTCCCCTGAATCCTGCCTCGATATTCCTGCGCCATGGCCGCGCCGCATACAACGGCGGCGATTGTGGCCGCTCGCAGCCACCTGGACGCCCTGATTTTCATTGAGAAGCTCGCTTTCCCGATGGCGCGCGCGCGCCCCCTGCGCGCCCGGCGCTGCCGTTCGTGGAACTAATTCTAATTACGGTTTGTTTGAAATAGCAAGCCGATAATTAGTTAGGTTGTGGGCGGAAAAGCGATATTCAGGTGAAAGCAGACCAGGAAATCAAACTACGCCTACATGGTCTGAAGATATTCAAAGCTTTTGCGGAGACTTTCAACCGGATCTCCAGGCGTCTGGTCCTGCTCCACGAAATAATGCCTGACGCCCGCCGCCGGAGCCGCCTTCAGAATCGCCTTGAAGTCGAGTGAGCCGCTGCCCACCGCGCGGAATGTATCGCGAGGCACATTCTCTGAGTGCTGCACGGGAAAGCCTTTGGGCTTGTCTTTCAGGTGCAGAAGCGCCACGCGGCCTTTCCACTGTTCCAGCATCTCCACCGGGTCCTGCCCGGATACGCTGGCCCAGAAAACGTCCATTTCGAGTTTCACCAGCTTCGGATCCCAACGTTCCCGAAAAATGTCGATGGCGCGTTCGCCCTTGTTCCCGGCAAACTCGAATGCATGGTTGTGATAAGCGAACTGCAGGCCGGCTTTGTGGCAAAGCTCCGCGGCATGGTTCATCTTGTCGGCCGTCTCCCGGAAGAAATCAGGACCGCCGCGGTCCGCCGGCATGATGTACGCCATTGTGAAGTACTCGATGCCAGCATTCTTTACGCTTTCGATAGCATCTTCCAGCGACGCGTGCGGCATATTCGGGTAGCTCTTCCAGTTACCGGTGATCAGCGGCGTCTCCACGTGGCAGGAGGTCGCTTTCAGCCCCGCTTCGCGGATCAGATCCATCCACTGAATCATCAGCGGCCGGCTGTATCCTTCCACCTCCGTATATCCGATGCTGGCTATCGCCCGCAGCACCTTGCCCGGGTCGTCCCCGATGATATTGCGGACCGTATACAGTTCCGCTCCCAGCGGTCTGGGCGGCTTCGCCATTGCCAGGGGAGCAAGGGCGGCTGCGGCGGGGATCGTCCCCAGGAAAGAGCGTCGAGTGATTTGAAGCGACATATTCAGTATGTGTTCCTCAGGCAATACGGATTGGAACCTCTGCCTTTGAATTTCCCCACTCCACAGTTAACGTACCGGACCGATCGTTTATTTTGGTCAGCGTGATTTTGAATGTCTCCACGAACCGGTCCGTCTTTGAAACCTTCATGGGCACGCGCCCCAGATCCTGATCCTGGTGATAGCCAAGCCCCCACTGATGCGTTTCGTTGTTCACGATCAGCTTCCATCCGTTGTTCGCGGTGGCGTAGAGGAACAGGGTATGCACGCCCTTCGGTACCCGCAGATCGCCGATCATCACGTCCACATCCGTAGTCAGCGTGGTGGCCGCGTCAGCTCCCAGCCGGTACCACGTGTCAAACGGGATCAGTCCGCCTTCCACCTTGCGCCCGCGCGCCGAGGGCGCATTGTATTCAATCGTGATCGTATGACCACCGAGCGAAATCGCCGTATCCGCGGTCGGGCTGTTCGGATTGCTGGTGATCTGCCGGTTTCCGGTAGCCCCGAGCGCAATGCCGGCTGTCAAAAAGATGGCCGCGATCAGCGGCGGAAATCGCATCTGTAAACGTGTCCTCTGGAGACGAAGATTATCATGACGGTTGAATGCGTCGTACGCTCGCCGTTCTGGCGGCTCTGTATCTGGCCTCCTGCAGCCGAAGCAGTCCATCCGGAAGCCTGCCGCCGCTTCACGTGGCGGCGGCCGCCAATCTGACGCGAGTTCTCGCCGAACTCGGCAGTTCGTGGGAACGCCGTTCCCACAGCCAGGTTGTCCCAAGCTATGGAGCCACCGCACAGCTTACTCAGCAAATCGAAAACGGCGCGCCCTTTGACGTCTTCATGTCGGCCGACACGGAGCACGTGGAGCAGCTCGCTGCCCGCGGCTTCGTCACTCCCGGGACGGCCGGCGTTTACGCGCGTGGCGTGCTCGTTCTCTGGGCCCCAAAGAGGCCGGACATACAAAAACTCGACGAGCTCACGGGCCCGAAGAACATGGTCATTGTGATCGCGCGGCCGGAACTTGCTCCTTACGGAGCCGCTTCCGTCGAGGCGCTGAAAAATATGGGCATCTGGGATAAGGTTCAGAATCGCGTGGTGTACGCTCCCAGCATCTCGGTCGCGAAACAATGGGGGGATACCGGGAATGGCGATGTCGCCTTCACCGCCATGTCGCTCATTATCAACCAGCCCGGCAACTATTTCCTGATCGACGCAAACCTCTACAAGCCGATTGAACAGGAAATGTGCGTCCTCAAAAACGCCGCGAACGCGAATCGCGCGCGCGACTTCGAACAGTTCGTATTCTCCGCGGCCGGCCGCGAAATCCTCCGCCGTTACGGCTACGGCCTGCCCGCGCCAGGATCGAAATAAGTGGAACAGTTCGCCCTCAGTTTCGTCCCCGAGCGCCGCGTCTACTCGCTGCGCGAATTGAGCGACCGCCTGCGCGAAACCCTCGACCGCAATTTTTCGAATATCTGGATCTCGGGCGAGATTTCCAGCACAAAACTCGCGCCGAGCGGCCACTGTTATTTCACGCTCAAAGACTCCGAAGCTCAGATCAAGTGCGTCTGCTGGAAGCTTTCCTACTGGCGCCTGAAGTTCAAGCCCCGCGATGGCGTTCAGGTGCTGGTTCGCGGCCGCGTCGACATCTATGAGCAGCGAAGCGAATACCAGTTCACCGTGGAATCGATCGAGCCCCAGGGCCACGGAGCCCTGCAGATCGCATTCGACGAACTCAAGCGCAAACTGCTCGCCGAAGGCCTCTTTGAAGCCGCCCGCAAACGCCCGCTTCCGAAATATCCCCGCCGGATCGGGATCGTCAGTTCGCCAAAGGGCGCGGTTATCCGCGATTTCATCGAGATCGTGGGCCGCCGGTTCCCAGGCTTGCACCTGCGCCTGTTCCCCGCGCGGGTGCAGGGGGCGGGATCGATCGAAGATGTGCGCCGCGGCATCGCCTGGTTCGGAGAGTCCGGCTGGGCGGAAGTGATTGTGCTCGCGCGCGGCGGCGGCTCGCTCGAAGACCTCTGGACCTTCAACGAAGAGGCCGTGGCCCGCGCGATATTCGAGAGCCCTGTGCCCATCATCTCCGCGATTGGCCACGAAACCGATGTGACCATTGCGGATTTCGTGGCCGATCTCCGCGCCCCGACGCCCTCGGCGGCGGCGGAGATGGTGATCTGCACCCGCCAGGAACTGCTCGATCGTATTGACGCTCTCCGCTCCCGCGCCGCGCAGGCGATGCGGTTCCGTCTCTCCCGCCTGGCGCGCAGTCTTCATGAGCAGGCAATTGACAGGTCGATTGCGGTCCTTCATCGGAATCTTGCGCGCCGCACCCAGCGGATCGACGACCTCGGCGATCGCCTCCGCGCCGCCGCTCGCGCCCAACTCGCCGCCCGGGGCAAGCGCCGCGTCGACCTCGACGAAAAACTACGATTGTTTGACCTCCGCCCGCGCTTTCGCCGGGACCGCGAGCGCGGCGCCGAAGCCGGATTTCGGGCCACCAGTACCATCCGGGCCATCCTCGCCCGCAAGCGGGAGCGCCTCGCCACGCTGGACGCAAAACTCGGCCAGCTCAATCCCCGGCTCATTCTCTCGCGCGGCTACGCCATCGTCCTCAACGAGTCCGGCGAGATCGTGCGCGAAGCCGCGCAGGCGCCGCCGGGCAGCGCGGTGGCGATTCTTCTCGAAACAACCACTCTCGCCGCGCGCATTGAGCCCGGCCCTGAAAACCAAACTCCGCTACTTTCGCGGTAAGCGGCTGATATGTTAACGTTTCCTCTTACGCTCTTTCCCTGATATGCCCCTGGCCCCCGGCGACGAGGAGTTGCTCGAACAGGATTTTCCCTCCACGCTCGAAAGCGTGGACGCCGCCGAAAGCAGAATCCTTGAGGCGGCGGCCAAAGCCGGTTTCGATGAGGATGAGCAGCATCGCATCGGAATGGCGGTTCGCGAGTGCATGGTGAACGCGGTTGTACACGGCAATCGATACAACCGCAACAAGCACGTCCACGTGGCCGTGAGCGTTTCGAACAACGTCTTCCGGATTCGCATCCGGGATGAGGGAGAGGGTTTCGAATTGGAAGAAGTGCCGGACCCGCTGCACGAAAATAATCTGCTGCGGCATTCCGGCCGCGGACTTTTCCTGATGGGCGCCTTCATGGACGACCTGAAAGTACGCAAAGTGGAGCCGCACGGCACGGAGGTGACTCTGGTGAAGCACGTGGCTCCGCAGGAGTAAATTTCGAGTATTTGTTTGCGAGGAGGCAAGCCGAAGTGAGCGTAAAGCTGAACACCAGGCAGGTGGGTGACGTTACCGTAATCGATGTTTCCGGTCGCATTACTCTCGGAGAAGGATCGAGCGCTCTGCGCGACATTCTCCGCGACCTTGTGGCCAAAGGCCAAAAGAAGATTCTGTTGAACCTGGGCGACGTATCCTATATCGACAGCTCGGGCATCGGAGAGCTGGTTTCCGGATTCACCACCGTCGCCAACCAGGGCGGCACGCTGAAACTGCTCGGCCTGACCAAGCGCGTGAAGGACCTGTTGCAGATCACGAAACTGTACACAGTCTTCGACGTGCGCGACGACGAAGCGGACGCGATCAGAAGCTTCGCGTAACGTCGTTTGTTCGATGAGCGAACAGCCCGGTCCGCCGCGCGGCCCGGGTTTTGTTTGCCGATTACCGTGGTATTTTGCTTCGCTCAGTGCGCCCGTTCGGTGCGGATGGATGACCCGCTGGATGGCGCGTGGAGAATCACGAACGACAACCTTGCGAATCTATCGATGGGCGGCAACTTCTCCAACGCCCGTCTTCAACGTTCCTTTCCCCCTCGCCACCTCAATCAGCGTGGGATAGAACTGCACGAACGTATTCTCCACAGCGCCATTCGCGCCATGGCACGCATTACAGGTTGAATTTGCTGGAAACGGGCTCCCCGCCGTCGACTTCCCAAATCCGAAATAAGCCCATTTCTGCGGAAAACGGTTCTCATCTTTCACTTCCGCCTCGATCGCCGCGACATCGCTCTGAAAATGCCCTCCGTTATTGATGGAGCCTTTTTCATTCGATCGCCGGATTTCCAGTATGAAGACGGTCTTGTCCGGCCAGTGTCCGCTGTTCACGAACACCCGATAAGCCGCCGGGCTCACGAACACGTTATCGAACAACGGATGCGCGGCATCGGCCGACGCGGCCGGACCGTAAGTCATCCCCAGACCCGAACTCAGATAGATCCACTCCCGGTAATTCTCAGGCAGCATCAGCTTGCCGTCACCGTCGTAACGGGGAGCATCAGACCCGGTCTGCGCAACAGCGGTCAAAGACGCAAGGGCAAGCAGCAAAGCGCGGAACATCCATCGATTTTACCGTCAGCCCGGTATCACGGCCTGTACGCGCTCCGGCTCTTCGCCCAGCCATTTCGGGTTCTGCGCCGTCCCGTCGTAAATCGATGAAGTCTTGAACAACTCGAACTCGCCCCTCGAAGCCGCCCCGCGCGTTTTCGAAAGAATCCGTTCGACTTCCGTCGCGGACATCGGCTTGAACGTCCTCGCAGCCTCGAACGCCTGATCCAGAATCTCCATGGTGTCAATCCCGGTAATCACCACCGCCGTATCGAGGTTCAGCGCATAGTGCAGGCATTCGACCGGCGTTACCGTATGCGACTTCAATATATGCCCGTTCGCCATCGGCTTCATCCCGAGCACCGCCGTATTCAGCTTCACCAGTTCCGGCACAACCATCTGCGCGAAGCTGCGGTAATGCGCATCCATCACGTTCAGCGGCATCTGCGCCGTGTCGAATACGTAGCCGTTTTCCTTCGCCACCTCGAGCATATACAGATGCACGCGCGGATCCTTGTGCCCCGTGAACCCGATGTATTTCACTTTGCCCTGCTGCCGCGCCTCCACCAGAGCCGCATTCGCGCCGTCTTCCGCGAACACCCGGTTGGCGTCCTCGAAGCGGAGGATCTCGTGGTGCTGCACCAGATCGATGTAGTCCACCTGCAGCCTCTTCAGTGACTCCTCCAGCTGCTTCATGGCCTCTTTCTTTGTCCGGCCATCGATCTTTGTCATCAGAAAGACACGATCGCGATAGCCGTCTTTCAGCACGCGGCCCATGCGCTTCTCGCTCTCGCCGTCGTTGTAATCCCAGCAATTGTCGAAAAAATCGATGCCGCGGTCGGCAGCGCTGCGCATGATGCGATCGGCCAGTTTCGCATCCACGTGCTTGAGCGCGAGATGCCAGCCGCCCAACCCGATCATCGACACCTGCACGCCCGTCCGGCCCAGCGTGCGGCGCGGCATTTCCATAGTCGCCATCAGAGTCCTCTGCTGCATCATGGCAGGGACGCCCGCAGGCTTCAACAAAAATCGGTGATCGGCTTTACCGGACGCGCTTTATTTAAACAGCATCGGGGCGAAGTTTCCGAGATAGTCGCGCCAGTTCCGCCAGACGTGTCCCTCTTCGGACGTAACGAACTGATGTTTGATGCCGGCCCTGGTCAGCATCGCGTCCATGTTCTGGTTGGCAGTGTAGAGGAAATCGTCGCGCCCCACCGTGATATAGAGCAGCTTCAGCTTCTTGTTATCCGCCGCCGGATTGTCGAAAAAAGCTTTATACTGCTCGCCCGGATTCTGCGCCACCGCCGCGCTGAACGCCCCCAGATAGTGGAACGTATCCAGATGCGACAGCCCAATCTGATACGTCTGGCCGCCGCCCATGGATAGTCCGGCCAGCGCGCGGTCGTCCGGCTTCGCCGAAACCCGGTAGGTCTTCTCCACCAGCGGAATCACGTCGTTCAGCAGATCGTTCTGGAACGCCTCGCGATCGGTCGGCTGCTGCATCGATTCGGCGCCCAGCACCCTCGCTTCGAGCGCACGCCCGTACGGCATCACCACCAGCATCGGCTTTGCTTTCCCCTGCGCGATCAGGTTGTCCAGAATCAGATTCGCCCGTCCGATCGTCGTCCAGCCATTCTCCATATCGCCCGATCCATGCAGCAGATAGAGCACCGGGTACTTCGCGCGGCCTTCCTCATATCCCGGGGGCGTATACACCCAGACGCTGCGCGCCGCTCCCACAGCCTTCGATTCGTACCAGTTGATGTGAATCGACCCGTGCGGCACGTTGGTCATGTCGTAAAGCGCAGGTGAATCGCCCGCCACTTCGAACATGGATTCGGCCGACCGCTCGCCCGCCTTCATCATCGGATTCGTCGGATCGATATCGCGCACGCCGTCGATCTGGAACGAGTAGCTGTAGATCGCCGGATGCAGCGGCCCTATCGTCACGCTCCAGACGCCATCCGCGCCCTTCGTCATCGCCGCCGGCGTCGCGGCCTGCTTCAGAAAATCGCCCAGCAGCTTCACGTCGTTCGCTTCAGGCGCTTTCAGGTCGAACGTCACCGTCTTGTCCGCGTTCACCTTGTAGTTGATCTTCGGCGGCGTGAAGTTGCCACGGCCGCGCCCCGGACCTCTGCCCGGTCCTCCTGGAGCGGCCACGCTGGGCGTGCCGGGCGTAACGGCAACGTTCGTTGCCGCCTGCGGGAAGGCGAGCGGCGCGCAGCACAGCAGCGCCGCGAAAAGCGAGATTCTCATGCGCGAGAGTATATATCGATGGAAGCCTCAGGCGGGTAAGATTTCGTAAGGCCGCATCATCTCGTTGTCTTCGTGCTCCAGCACGTGACAATGCCATACATAGCGCCCCGCATATCCGGTGAACGGCACGATAATCCGCGTAATCATGTTCGGATGCGCCCGCACCGTATCCTTCCAGCCTGCTTCAGCCGCCTCCGGCGGCGTACGTGCCCCCGTGATGCGCATCTGCCCGGAAACCAGAAACAGCTCGGACGCGAAATTGCACCGGTCCAGAATCTGAAATCGCACCATGTGCAGATGGATCGGATGCGAATCGTCGGTCGTGTTCACGAATTCCCAGATCTCAGTCGTGCCGAGCACCGGCTTTTCCGTCACCGGCGCGCGCCATGGCGTGTTGTTCAGCAGCATCCGCATCGAATCGCCCGCGCGGTCTTTGCATTCGTTGATCACAAGCCGCCGCACGGCCACAGCCGCAGATTCCGGAATCCGCTCCACCGTGCGAAGCTTCGCGGGAACTGCACTCGAGTCCGCCACCCGTCCGCTGCCCACCCGGAACTGCATCAGCCCAAGCGTCTGGCTTTCCAAAACGATGCTGCTCCCCGCCGCGCGGCTGAAATCCACAATCACATCCACCCGCTCGCCCGGCGCAATCGCGATCGTCTTCGCCGGCGCAGGCTCTGGCAGCAGCCCCTGGTCCGACCCGATCTGCGCCAGCGGCCGTCCATTTGAAAGCGACAAAAAATAAAATCGCCCGTTCGACGCATTCAGCAGGCGGAACCGGTACTTTCGCGGCTCCACATCCAGATACGGAAACGCCTTGCCGTTCACCAGCATCACGTTGCCGAATACTTCCGGCGTCCAAACCACACCGGGCTTGAAGGAAGTGGGGTAAAAGAGCCCACCGTCCTCATTCACGAACCGGTCGCACAGAATCAGCGGAATCTCGTAGCGGCCCCTTGGCAGGTTGAGCTCATCTTCAGCGTCATCCCGGATAATCCACGCGCCGAACAATCCCGCATAAGTATTCAGCCGCGTGATTCCCATCGCGTGATCGTGATACCAGAGCATCGCCGCATCCTGGACGCCGGGGTACAAGCTTTTGTTCGACTCGCCCGGCACATACCAGTTCTCGGGATAACCGTCATGCTCGGGCCGGGTCTTCGCCCCGTGCACGTGCACGATCGCGCGAACTTCCGGCTTGTCCTTCTCCGCGCCGCACAACTCGTGGTCGATCGGCATGAAATGCCGCGCCGGCAATTCGTTCACCCACTCCACGACAGCCGGGTGCCCGGATCGCATCTCGAACGTCGGCCCTGGCGACATTCCTTCGTATCCCCAGAGCCGCGCGGGCGGCAAATCCCGGTGCAGTTTCGTCGTGAATTCACGCATCGCGACGCGGAACCCTCCGCCTCGCAGCGGCTTCATCACCGGCGGAATGGGCAGCGGATCGACAAACTTCGCCAGCCGGTTCGGATCGAGCTCTTTCGCGGCTGCCCTGCCCGCAACCAGCGCAGCAGTATTTTGCAGGAACTTTCTTCGCGTCAACGTCATTCGGAAATTCAAAAAGGCGAGCCGGTGTCTTCGGCTCGCCCGTACAACAGTCGCAATCCCTGGCTCATCTGTTAGTGATCGCCCCGTGGAGGACGTCCGCCGGCGCCCGGCTTCCCGCCCGAAACGAATTCACCGCTCGTTTCATCCAGAATGAACGGGGCGGAATTCCGCGCCTCGCCCGCGAAATCCATCATGCTCGCGATCGAATTCGCCAGGGCATCGAACGATCCGTTTCCGATCCGCTGTCCGTTCAGCCAGTTGTCCTCCACAAACCGGATCACCGACGTCTGGTCCGTCAGAGTGTGGTCCACGTAGTTCCCCCTGGCCCATGGCGAGATCACCATCAGCGGCTGCCGCGGACCGTATCCGCAACGCCCCTGCGCGGCGGCGTTTCCGGTCGCGCCGGGCAGCGCCTGCGTGCCCGTGCCACACGAGCCAGTTCCAGTCAACGCGTCGGCGCCCGTGGCGGACTGGTTCACGATCGGCGGCATCACATGGTCATACCAGCCATCGGAATCGTCATACAGGATCGCCACGGCCGTGTGCTCCCAGTCGCCGCTGTTTTCCTGCAGGAAGTTGATCACGTGAACCACGAATGCCTGCTCGTCCAGCGGATCGGAGTATCCGGGATGCGCATCCTCGTACCCCGGCGCCTTCAGGAAACTTACCGCCGGAAAATTGCCCGCGTTCACGGCGTCATAGAAGTCGTGTATATCGTACTGATGGTTCGCCGCATCGTTATACCCGTTCGTCGCCGCTGAAGTTGGCCGCGCGTGCGTCAGGTTCGCGGTCGACTTGTAGTACTGGAAAGGCTGATGGTGGGGAATATAGTCGGCCTTGGTCGAGTTCGTCACCATGGAGAGCGTGCTGCGCTTGCAACCGGTCGTCCCGTTCGGATTGGTGACGGTAAGATCGAATCCCCCTTCGAAAAATCCCCAGGTCACGCCCGCCGTATTCAACAGATCGCCGATATTTTTTCCCGTCATCGAAAACGTTTCGCCCGTGCTCGTCGAGCAGACATCCCCCGCCGGATCGGCGTCGCTGATGTCTGTGAACGTGCCGTTGCCGCCGGCGACGATCGCCCCCGTGCCGTTGGTGTTGTTGACCACCCCGTTCGTTTGTCCTGAGATCAGGTTCAGCGCGCCCGGCGTGGACGGCCCGAAGTTGGTATCGAACGAGTTGTCGTTCATCGCGTAGCGCTGCGCATAGTTCCACAACGCTGTCACCGTGTTGCCGTCGTAATAGCCGAGGTTCAGTCCGGTCGTCTGCACGATCGACGGAGGCGCGGGCGGCGGTACCCCTGCGGTACCCACCTGCGACGGGAACAGATCCATCAGCCCGCCATGCGCCGCTGCCTGTTCAGGACCATAATTGTGGTTCTGATCCGACGTGGCCGCCTGCGAGCGATCGAGACGGAAAGGATTCCCCGCTCCGGCGCCATTGGCCGTATTCAGGTTCGGATTGTTGTTCAGCAGTTCCGGCGTAAGGCCGTTCACGCTCGGAGTGCCGGCAACCGCATGGAATGCAGGCTCCCCGGGCAGATTCGCCGCGTTGGGGTACGTTCCGAAATAGTGATCGAAAGAAATGTTTTCGCCGAAAATAATCACCAGGTGATGAATCGGCGTCGTCGTGCCCGTATCGGCAGGCGTCTTCGTAATCGACTGGGCGAAGCCCGCCGCCGGAGCGAGCAGACCGCCGATCAGGCACTCGATCGCGAGCATCGCGATGTGTTTTCGCAT